>CAXBPH010000005.1:0-64131 GCA_963977445.1 uncultured bacterium
CGTCACCCTCAACTACAACTCCTTGCCCAATGACCCCAACGGACCGCTGATTACCAGTGGCTTGCGGGTGGGAACGCCCGCCATCACGACGCTGGGCATGGGTGAAGCAGAAATGAAAACCATCGCCAAGCTCATCAAGCTGGTCGTAAGCAATACCCGTGCAGGCATATTGGCATCCGGCCCCAACGCCGGTCAGCCCAGCAAACGTCTCCACGAGCTGGATGACGCAGTGCGCGACGAAGCCCGGGCCATGACGAAAGCCCTCCTGGATCGCTTTCCCGTCTATCCCCAGTTGGACCTGTCCTTCTTGCAGGAACATTTCAGCGGCTAACGCTGCCCTATCAACTACACTTTAAAAACGCCCCCGGTATCCTTGGGATACCGGGGGCGTTTTTTGTGGCCAAGATGACCAATATATATTTCTACGTTTCGGGACGTACCGCCGCAAACAGACCACCCGATCGACAAGGAAACCAAGACCGCCAATAATTCCACCTCAAGTAACGGAAGAAAACCACGGGCGGAGGCATGTCCCAGTGACCTATGAGCAAGGCGCGTGAGTCATATGAACGACCCCACAGGGACAGGCACACGCACAAAGCCACTGCCGTTGACCAAGTCGCATCGGCTCGCCAGAAGGGGAGTACCATGAATCACGTCGTGTACGCGCGCGTCCGTCCCAAACACATTCGGGACGTACCGCCGCAAACAGACCACCCGATCGAAAAGGAAGCCAGGACCGCCAACACTTCCACCTCAAGTAACGGAAGAAAACCACGGGCGGAGGCATGTCCCAGCGACCTATGGGCGAGGCACTTAAGTCATATGAACGACCCCACAGGGACAGGCACACGCACAAAGCCACTGCCGTTGACCAAGTCGCATCGGCTCGCCAGAAGCGGAGTACCATGAATCACGTCGTGTACGCGCGCGTCCGTCCCAAACACGTTTCGGGACGTCCCTCCGCAAACAGACCACCCGGCTCGACAAGAAAGCCAAGACCGCAAACACTTCCACCTCAAGTAACGGTGGAAAACCACGGGCGGAGGCATGTCCCAGTGACCTATGGGCGAAGCACTTGAGTCATCTCAATACCCCCAAAGACCAGCACACACGCAGATCGAGCCCCACCTCCCGGGCAGAAGGCCGGATGGCAAGCCCCCACAATGTCAGAGACATTTGCGCCATCCACCTACTTGTCGGTTATAGAACTGCCCTATCCGGTCGCCCCCTGACGTCCTATCCGGATAGTTCCAAAACACAAGCCGCAGCCCTTCGTTAACTGCCACTATGATATACGCAAATCCCTAATTACGCAATTGTTTTTTTATTATTCTAGGAAAACTACATCTTACGTAAAAACATATGATTGGCCAGACTGACTGATGACAGCCCTTACCCCTCCAACTCGATCACCGAGAAACTCAGTACCTTGTCCACTCCGTCACGATTAAAGTCCAATCGCACTTTATCCCCGATGAAGAGATCCCAATTGATGAAATCCATTTCCGACGGATGATTCACCTCATTGTCGTTCATCTTGAGAATTACATCGCCCGGGCGAAGCCCCGCTTCAAACGCGGGCGCCGACCGATAGATTTGTGTGACCAGCACCCCGCTGGTGGCCGTGATGCCCAACTGGTTCCGCGTGAGGTCGGCCAACTCCGCAACCGCTTCGCCGTGAATACCGATCCAGGGATTCCGACGGCGTCCAAACTTGATAAGTTCCTCGGCAACCCGTTTTACCCGATCCACCGGAATCGCAAATCCCAGTCCCTGGTGACCACCGCTGCTCGAAAAGATCATGGTGTTCACCCCAACCACCTCACCCCTGGCGTTCACGAGGGGCCCGCCACTGTTTCCGGGATTAATGGCGGCGTCGGTCTGGATCAGGTCTTGATAGAGTCGGTCACCCCCACCCACTTCCCGACTGACGCGGCGGTGATTCGCCGAGATGACACCAACACTGACACTTGGCTGAGGATCGCGCATCATGGTGCCAAAGGGGTTGCCGATGGCAATGACCCACTCCCCGATCAGGAGATCGCCGGAGCTCCCAAGCACAACGTGAGGCAGGTCTTGCCCTTTGGCACGCAATACGGCCACATCGGTGCGCTCATCGGAGCCCACCAGTTCCACGTCCAATTCCCGCCCCCCCGGCAAGGTCACCGAAGTAATTTCATCGGCATCCTGGATGACGTGGTAGTTGGTCAGGATGTGGCCCTTGTCGTCAAAGATAAAGCCACTCCCAATTCCCTCTACGGCCCGATCCCGGGTGCGGTAGCGTCGCCCGAAAAGCCCCCAGAAATCGGGATCGATATACCGTTCCTGCTGGTACTCAACCACATTCAACGTTACAACAGCGGGAGATACCTTCTCGATGGACGTCACAATGGCATTTCGACGACCATCCGAAATGGCATCAGCCCCGACCATCGGGGCGATGATCAGGGCTGATAACACAAGTAGTAATAAGGCACGCATGGGGCCTAGGACTCCGGTGCAGGTGCCGGTGTTGCCTCAGGGGCGGGTGCTGGTGCTGGCGCAGCTTCCGGGGTGGGCGCGGGGGCCACTTCCGGTGCTGGCGCTGGCGCTGGCGCTGGCGCTGGCGCAGGTGCAGGCGCTGGTGCAGCAGCCTCGGGAGCCGGTGTGGCCTCCGGTGCTGGCGCAGCCTCAGGTGCAGGTGCAGGTGCAGGTGCAGGTGCAGGTGCAGGTGCTGGCGCTGGTGCAGCAGCCTCGGGAGCCGGTGTGGTCTCCGGTGCTGGCGCAGCCTCAGGTGCTGGCGCAGCCTCAGGTGCTGGTGCTGGTGCTGGTGCTGGTGCTGGTGCTGGTGCTGGTGCTGGTGCTGGTGCAGGTGCTGGTGCAGGCGCAGGTGCTGGTGCAGGTGCTGGTGCTGGTGCTGGCGCAGCCTCAGGAGCCGGCGTGGCTTCCGGTGCGGGCGCAGGAGCCGCTTCGGCTTCTACGGCGGGCATAGGTGCCCCGTTCGCTTCAGCAGGCATCGCCACTGCGGCTTCGGGCTCGGCAACCTTGTCGCCGACACTCTCGGCGGCAGCGGTAAAGGCGGCGACGATATTCTCGACGTCGGCCACGGCCACCGTGAAGGTATTCTGCATGCCGCTCACCGAAAGCGGATGTACACCGTCGGTAACTTCTCCAAATGTCAGCAACCGGGAAGCACCGCTCCGGGTAATAATGGTTACCGCGCCAGATTCGACGATATCAGAGGGCAGGCCACCGAAGTTAACATCGGTGGCTTCCAGAGAAAGGATGCTATCGAGCAAGGCATCGCCTTTGGCATCATCCACCTGGAATTGACCGTCTGGACTTTCCAGGGTCCAGCCCCCTTCACCGTTACGCAGGGTAACCGTGTCGCCGTTAACGCGGCCGTCGATGCGGGTCACGTCGTCGGCGCTCATATCGAGCAAGGCAAGCTGGAAGAAGTTGCGGGGGGCAACGAAGAATTTCGCCACATCCACCGTCTTCATAATGAGCACCTGGTCGTTACCGGCAAACTTGACATAGGTTCCGTCAACGCCCTTGGCCTTACCGGCAACCGCGAAACTCTGGGTCGCACCACCAACCGTCAGCTCAATGCTACGGTCAAATTCACCCGCAGACGGTGGGTTGTCGGTGTAGTCGGACGGGGTCCAGGTGGCCAGTCCGTTGATCAGCGTATCGATCGTTGTTTGCTGGGTCTTGAGGTTCGACGTGGGAGACGCTACCTGCCAGGTGTCACCTGCCTTGGCAAGAATCACCGTGCCCTCGGGCTGGGTTATTTTCACGGAGGAGATAGCCTCTATATCGGTCGTCCAGACAGGCAAGTCAATCAGATCGGACCCTTTGGGGAAAAGCTGATCAAAGTTGTAGCTGGACACCTCATAGACCACGTCGGCCTTGTTGGAGGCAACGCGGATGTAGCCGTTTCCGGCAAGGTCGGGACGACCCCCTTCGATAACAACATCGTCGCCCTCAGAGCGGGAAACCGTCGCCGTGAATCCCGGCGTTTCCAGTCCCCATTCGGCTTTCGTCGTCGGGTCGACCACGTTGGTCGCTTCGAGGCTTTTCAATTTGTTCAGGAGGTTTTGAAAGGCAACATCCTTGAACTCCTTGTCTGCACCACCGACCACCATGGCCCACTCCACTTCTTTCGTGGGTGCTGGGGGCGTCACGGCTTCTGCAGCCTCGGCGCCTTCCTGGGGCTCCGCCGCAGGAATTTCCTTCTCACGCTTTTCGAAGGTCATGGCCTTGTCCGGCGTCGTCAGGGCAACTTTCGTCACGACCTCTTTGTCGATCTCCAGGATGGACTTGTCCAACCAGGCATCGGGCTTGGGCGCTTCCGCGAGATCTTCACTGAAGAGTCCCGCATCGCTACGCAAGTTGGTCGATTCCACATAGATGGACTTGTCGCCCGACTTACGAACGAATACCGTCTGTTGGTCGGGGGCCTTACCAAAGAGCAAGTCGACAATGGGCTTTTCCGCGCCGGACTTGTAGCCCTGCACCCGGAAGGCTTCGTCGTCTTTCAGGCTGAAGTCAGCAAGCTGGGCGTCGTCTTCGGCTTTCGCGCGAAACTCACCCTTCATGCTGACCACGCTGTCGAGGTAGCCATCGATTTTTTCTGAGGACACGGGGGCGTCGAAGTGACTCCGCACGACCCAGGCATCGCCCTCTTTTTCCAGGATTACTTTGTCATCGGGCGTCGCACTGGCAAAAAGTTCCAGCTTGGCAAGGTCACCCGTCTCAAGATCGCTCGCCACGAGGGCCGTCAGATTCGCCTGTGATTTAAGCGAAGGTTGACTCTGGCTCCCCCGCTTCATCAGCCCAATGGCCAACAGGACGACCAGAATAACGAGAAATGGAAGTAGTTTTTTAAAACTCATGGTTTATGTTCTCCATGCTCAGCATGCTTCGGTGAATCTAGCGGGATCATTCGTTCACATGGGCCATCGTGTAGGCATTACGGGAACGGCGACGATTCATGAGGAATGCAATACCAAAACCCGCAATGATTGCGTTGGCCAGAGTGTAGTTGATGATACGCCAGAAGGACTTCGTGCTGTCGGATGGTCGGTCGATAACCCGGTTAATGGGTTTACGGCCACGAACCAACGCAAGGTTCTCATTCAGCGTAACGGCGTCCACACTGTTCAGGAAAAGGTCGAGATTGGCATTCTGCAGGAAATTCTTGCGGAACGTCTCGGAGCAACCCAACAGGATGAGTTCGCCGGGCTTGGATTCCACGGCTTCCACCGGTGCTTCCGGCTCGTCTTCTTCCGGCGCCGGGGGCTGACCAAACTGTGAAGGCGGCTGGGCCTTGGGCCACGCGGGACGCTCCTGATCGGCATAGGCGTCGGGGAACTGGCCCTTAACCGTCGCCATAAGGGGGTACGCCTTGCGCTCGGCATTTTCGGGCTCTTCAAAGCTGTCCTGACCCATAGTGGCCGACTTGGCTACCGTCCACGCGCGATCACTCGTCTCCATGATGACGTTCTCGGTCAGTCCCAGTTCCTTCACCTTGCTCTCGTCGATATCGAGGGCCGTACCCCAGAGATAGAAGAGGGCGGAGAGGCGATTGGTAATGGCCGTATCTTCCGACATGGAAGAGTTGTTGACCAGGATGTGCATGGGCATGTTTACCTGCTGAGGACCGCGGAGCATATCCTGCAGGCTGTTTCCACCACCCTGAATGGACAAGGGTACCTTGTTCACATCCATGAGCACGTCTTCGCTTACGCCCAGACCGTAGTTGCTGAGCAGTTCGTTCACGCCGGGGTTTTCTTCACGGCGATTGACGGAGAGACCCTGGGGTGTGGGGCGATAGTCCCACTCATAGGTCTGAACGGCCATGATGACGGATTTTCCGCTCTGGAGGGCGCGGTTGATTTCCCACCGTTGACGCTCGTTCAGCGAACGGGGATTGATGACGGCCAGGGTGTCATACTCAGCGGGCAAGGGGCTTTCTTTGGTCAATTCCACCCGCTCGACTTTGTATTTTTCTGACTCCAGAATCTGCTGGAGGTATTCGTAGGGATCTTCGCTCTCCGGAATCGGCTGCCCCATTTGCATGAGAATCTGCTTCATCTGGGGATCGATTGTCACCGCTTCTTTTGGGGCGACCAGGGCCACAACAGGTTCCCTATCGCGGGTCATCTTGTGAATCGTGCTGACGAGGCGATACTCGAGCTCCTGAAGGGACTGAGGAACAATCTGAGGAAGGATTTCTTCCGCCTTGTCTTTGTAGCCGATTCCGATGCTGGAATACACCAACTTACTGGTCATCTCGTCCTGGCTCATGGCCTGAACGTTAAAGGGTTGGACACCCTTCTCCAGCATGCGCTTTTCGATAACGTCTTCTTCCTTTTCGCCCTCTTCCTTGTCGCCTTCCTTTTCGGCGGCCATGGGATCGGTGTAGGCATTGGCCACGTCGAGATAGATGGTGGTGAAGTCTACGTTACCATCGGAAGCCAGGCGCATTTCCTCGAGCTTGTCGACGATGTCCTGTTCCAACTCTTTCATTCCCGTGGGCATCTTGTCCCGGGGCGTGATATAGACCTTAAGCTGAACCGGTGTGTCCAACTCAGCGAGAATATTTTTCGACGCCGGAGATATGGTGTAGATACTATCTTCCGTCAGGTCAAAACGACCCATGCTGGAACCGGCCATGATGTAATTGAACAAGAGACCAATGACCACGCTCATGGCCAGGGCACCGGTAAAAATGGTCTTGGCACCGGGACGGTTACGGCCGTCGATGAACATGACATTGAGAATAAGGAACACCGCTGTCCAAACCAGGAAGTAGACCACGTCGGCCAGATCAACCACGCCCCGGGTAAAGGGACTGTAGTGACCGAATAGACCCAGCAGGTCAGACAGCATGGAGCCGAGCCCCGGAACACGGTCATCGATATAGGCCGCGATGAAGCCCGTGCCTACCAGGAAGAAGCTGAAACAGGTCAGCAACGTGACGGCGAAGGCCACAATCTGGTCCTTAAAGAACCCGGAGAAAAATATCCCCAGGGCCAGGAAAAAAGCGCCCAGTAACAGGGTGCCCAGGTAGCCACCAAAGATGGCCCCCATGTCGGGCTCCCCGAGCGACATAAGCATGATGGGAATAGTCACCGTGCTCAGCAGCGTCAAGGCGAAGAAAACCAACGCGGCAAGAAATTTACCGATTACCAGTTCTCGCGCTTCCATGGGGAAGGTCAGCAGCATTTCCCAGGTATTTTCTTTGCGCTCTTCCGCCCATATACGCATGGTCACGGCAGGCATGAACACGCAGAGTAAGAGGGGAAGATTGTCGAAATACGGCCGCATATCGGCCATAGGGAAGGAGAAGAAAGAGGTTATGTACAGGCCCACGCTGATGGTCACAAAAACCATCATGAAGATGTAGCCAACGGGGGAGGTGAAATACGCGCCCAGGTCGCGGCGCATAATTGCTTTAATGTTATTCATGCATCCGTTTCCTTGTTATTTCGTTGACGCCAGACCGGCTTTTTCGGTCAGCGTGAGGAATGTTTCTTCCAGCGTCAGGGGCTTGTCGCCCAGCTGCTTGACCTGCCACTGCTGGGCCTGGGCCAAGTCGCTGATTTCCCGCCACAAGCTCGATCCCGTTTTGGAATAAAGCAGGAAGGAAGGACATTCGGCGGTGTCCTCAGAACACTCCACGTGGGTCACGCCCGAAATACCTTTGAGCTTCCCTTCGATGTCCTTGCGATCACCGACAACCGAGACGGCCGTCCGCTCGTTGTCTTTCGCCTGATGGCGGAGGGCGTCGAGGGTGCCGTCGCCCACGATCTTCCCGTGATTGATGATCACGATACGATCCGCCGTCGTTTCTACTTCGTGAAGAATGTGGGTAGAGAGGATGACGGTTTTTTCTTTGGCAAGATCGCTGATCAGATCGCGAATCTCAAGAATCTGATGGGGATCGAGGCCCGACGTGGGTTCGTCGAGAATAATGACTTCCGGATCATGAATCAGCGCCTGGGCAATACCCGTACGCTGTTTGTACCCCTTGGAAAGCTCCCGAATCACCTTGCGATACATGGGGCGCAGGCCCGTCGCATCGAGCACGGCGTCGGTGCGCTCTTTCAACTTGGACCCCGAAAGACCCCGGGCACTGCCCACGAAATTCAGGTAGGTCCGCACTTCCATATCCATATAAAGGGGAAGCACCTCAGGAAGGTAGCCGATTTTCTTCCGCACCGCAACCGGGTCTTTGAGAATATCGACGCCTGCCACAATGGCGCTGCCCTTGGTGGGATAGAGATAGGTGGTAAGTATCTTCATGGTCGTTGATTTACCGGCACCATTGGGGCCCAATAAACCAACAACCTCTCCCCGGTTCACTTCAAACGACACATCATCGAGGGCCTTCATGGGCCCATAATGCATCGTCAGTCCGCTCGCTTTGATCATAGTAGACTGATCTCCTTCATCCGCAATAATGTTTCAAGTGCATCGATGGCACGGGTCAATCCCCCCACAGGGTGCCCACAGCAAAACAATAGTTACTGCTCCGAGCAGCAAATTTCATACCAAGTGTGCGCCCGAAGCTCCAAGCAGGGTATGCCGCAGTGTCATGGGGAGTTGGGCAGTGTACCACGCCCCCCAAACAGGTCGCAATGACCTGTCCCCGCCCGATATGGGACAGCTTTTACCTGTTTTGCGACATGGTAATACCGGCCGTGGACCGGGGACAGTATCCCCCGTAAGAATGAAGTTTTCGAACGTCAGTGGAATCACGTCTTCGACAGGGGGTGACTGTACCCAATCGCTCCGGCTTACTCCGAACGGGCAAGCCGCTCCGCCGTCCCATTGCCCCGGACAATCTTCAGCGTAACCGTCTGACTCAGGTATTTCATGGCGCCGTTGGACGGTGCCTCGATGCGGGCGCGAATATAGATTTCCCGCTCCATGGGGGCCACCCAAGGCTGGACGAAGAGGTTCATGGCCCGGTCGGTCTCATTTTCCCGGACCAATATCCCGTTGAGCCCCGTATCCATCACCGAAACCCCGTACGGGAGATTTTCCACCTCGATGGGTACGCGGCTCGTAAAGCCGTTAAATCGGTCCAGATGTACCGCCAGGGGGCCGGAAGAACCCTGATCAATCTCCACCTCCTCCCGGTCGGCATGAACGACGAGATCCGGCTGTTGGCGAACCACCGTAATCGTCCCCATACCCACCTCGCGCTCCAGGAGGCCGTCGGGCCCTTCCGCCGAGGCCTTGATAACAACGCCCCCCTCCTGTGGGGTGGATTGGGCTCCGGCATCGGCCCAGACCCGCAGGGTAATGTTCTCGTCATCGGGCAGGATCACCCCGTGGCTGGCGTGCAGCCCCTCGGGGAGCCCTTCCAACCAGACCGACACGGGCACATTAAAATCGTCTCTTCGGGTAATGCCCACTTCCACGGGATAGGCGGCCCCTTCGTGTATATTCAGTCGGTAGGTACGGGCATGGACCGTATAGTCCGGTTGGGGCTCACGCAAGGCAAGCCGATAGGGCCGGGCCAATGAACCATCCACCCCATCGCGGATCCGAACGATATAGGGCCTGGATTCCGGCGCGGTAAATTCCAGGCGGGCGTCGGAGGAGAGTTGCCCCTCGAAAAAACCATCGTCATTCCGCCAATACACGGGAAATACGGGCATGCCGTTGGGCGGGAAGGTTGTTCCCGGGGGATGAAGCTCTACCCGATAGATGGAAGAATAGACCGCGTGATGCAGGGGACTCGTGCCAAACAGACTTCGCCGCTGCCCACCAATGGCGGAAAACACCACATCTTCGTCCGCATAATCCGGAATCTTGGACACCTGTACAATTTCACCACCGGCCATGACGTAATCATTCATTGCCAAGGCCGACCAATCGTCCAGACGCAGTCCCGGACTCCGTGAATCCCGGCTGAAGAGGGTGATGTGGGTTTCGGCCGTACAGTGGGCCACGGCACGTTGCAGCACCGCACCGTCTTCATCCAGAATCTCCAACACCGAATCCAGCGGTACGCCGAGGCGCTCGGCTTCTACTTCAAGAATCATCGTGGTGTTGGCCACGCCGTCGAATCGATAGGCATCCCAATCGCCCTGACCATCCAACTGACCATTGACCACCTGGTGAAGCGCCAGGGGCTGGGCCGCAGCGACCACGTTGTTGGGCTCGACTTCCACAATCTCGGCACCCCGGTCAACGGCCAGGCGCGGTGCGGGAATGGGGTTATTGGGGAAACTGGGTAAAGGCAGGTTCACACGCTCTCCGGAGGCGGGTGATTCAGGTGCGGTGACGGTCAGGGTCTTCCCATCGACGCCCAGATTAAAACCCCCAACCTGAATTTCCGTGGTCGTGCCTGCGCCAACGCCCAGGGGAAAGTACGCCGTGATCCAGGGAAAGGCACCAACATGAAGGCGATAGCCCTGGTTGCCCACCAACTCAGGATCGCTGATGGACAGGGTGTATTCGCCGTCGGCCGGTGCCCGGAAACCAATACGCAGGCGGTCGTCGTCGATAGCATGACTCGAATCGGCAACGATGGCCTCGGCTCCATCACGTATCACGAGTTCGGGACGCAGGGCCGTGTCGGTCAGGACAAAGACAATTTCATCATTCGCCTTTGCGGCCACACGATACTGGTCCACCTCTCCTTTCTCTTCAATTCTCCCAAGTACAACGGTGGGCAAATCGCCAAGCACGTGGCCCCCCTCAACGGCCTGCTCGGCCACGTCGGGCGCAGACAACACGGTGAACATCTTTGGTTCGGCGAGGCCATAGGGCGTTTCCAGGTAAAGCCACTGCCCGCCCGGTGACGTATCTTCGGGAATGGTCACCCTCACTTTTAACGTATAGGGCACGGCGTTGTCGTGGATCTGGAGGCCTGTGCTGTCGGTATTGAATTTGAACTCGGGCCGCTCCTGGGCCTCATTGCTCACGATTTCCGCCGTGAGATTAGAGGTGAAGTAGGCTGTGGCATCCGCGAGGTTTTTGCCCATCAGGGTCATCTCCACCGTTTCGCCCCGCACCACCCGCACGGGCTGCAGATTGTCAATGGTCGGCGGGACCGTCCCGTCGATATAGACCGAATCCACACTGACACGGCCCGCCTGTTCGATATTTTTCCCTTCCATGGGTGCCTCGGCGATCAGGAGTGGCCCGTCGGTGCTGCTGTAGGTCTGGACGCCGTCCGCCGTTTGATAGAGCCCCAGGGTCGTGTCAAAACGCCCGGCTGCCATATAGGCACCGTCGGGACTCATGGCAAGGGCCATAACCCAGTCCGACTGACCGTCGAGGGTAGCCGTCGCATTCATCGTGGCACTATCCCAAATTTTCACCGCACCATCTTCCCCGGAGGACAGAAGCCGGGTGCCATCGGGCGTATAGGCCAGCAACAGCACCGCGCCATCGTGGGCAAAGGTAGAATGGACCAGCACCCCGGTGGACGTGCTCGATTGGGTAAACTGCTTCGCCGACGCCGGCACATCCCATATGTAAATACGTTTGTCGGCCGACCCCGCTGCCAGGTAACGCCCATCGGGAGAAAAGGTCACCGTATGCACCGTGTTCTCCGCATCGGAAAACGTAATCAGCCGCTTCCCCGTCGCCACATCCCAGAGTTTTACGGTCCGGTCGCCCGCGCCGGTGGCGAGGTAGGTGCCATCGGGCGAAAAGGCCAGCGAATAAACCGCATCCACATGGTCGGTCAAATCATTTCGAAGGCTGCCATCTTGGGTATTCCAAATCATCACGTGCTTGTCGTAGCTGGCCGTAGCAATCAGGGTGTCGTCGGGACTGAAGGCCATGTCCAGCACGTTATCCCGGTGGGCATCAATTTTTCGCACCAATTGGTGGGTGGCCGTATCCCACAGCAACACTTCACCACTGCGCCCGGGCTTTCCCCCCGCTGCGGCGAGTAGGGTGCCGTCTTTGTTGAAATCAAGAGCACGCACCTGGTCGGCATGGCCCGGCAAAAGGATTGCGGCCTGCTCATCGAGTACGCCCTGGCGGACCGGATAAAGAGCAACGGTGCGGAGTCCGCCACGGGCAACCAGCTTTCCATCGGGCGACCAGGCGAGAGCACTGACGGGAGATGCCGTCCACTGGGGGTCAACGGTCGCTTCTGCCACAGTCGCGGTTTCGGACGTTGGGACAGGCTCACCGCTGACGGCACCGGCCAGTATCCATCGCTTAATCAGGTCGATTTCTTCCGGCGGAAGCTGCTTGAATTTTTCCTGGGGCGGCATGAAGGGTTCGGTCTTCCACTCGATCATAGCGACGAGGGGACTGTCTTCGAGGGATCCCGGAACGATGGCCACCCCTTCCTCGCCGCCCTTCATGGCGAGCCCATGGGTCGTGAGGTCGAGTTTCCCTTTGGGCTTTTTGCCTCCATCGGGCACGTGACACGGTGCGCAGCGCTGCTGAAACAGGGGTGCAATGTGCTGGTTAAACGTAATGGGCTCGTCCGCCGGGGCGGATACAACCCCCAATCCGAATGTGGCCACCAGGGCGCTTGTACCGCGCAATACACGCTTCAACATAGACTCTTCACGCTCTCTCATAATCGCCCTATCGTCACGAAACACTTCCGAAATCGGTCCACGTCACTATCCGTTGGCCTGGCGGCCTAGTGGTTATACAAGAACTCTTTGCTCGTCAGCAGGGCCCAGGCGATATCTTCCAGCACAGCACGCCGCTCGTCGGGTGCCACACTCGCCAACAGGGCCACGCATTCCTTCTTCTCCGTCGCCACCGGTGCACGCCCGAAGGCCCGCCAGAACAAATCGTCTACGGCAGCATCATCCGCAACGCCGTCGGCCACATAATGAGCCAGCACCGATCCATCGGCGCGCAATTTCGCATTTAAGGTCTCGCCATTGGCCAGGTGCAGGGTCTGGGCGATACTGGCGTCGTCGGTTCGTTCGCAGGTGCAGGTCTGGCGCCGCTCTGGGCGTCCAAAGGCATCCAGAAAATAAGACGCTACGAGAGAATCCCGCAGTTGTAAGGCCCGATACCCCTCGGGATAGCCCGGGAACGGCGTGGCCACGTCGGTCACCTGCGCGTAGGTATCCAACAACACCTCGGCCTTCAATCGGCGGGCGATATACTGGGAATAGTTGACCCGATCGGGGGCCGCGGGGTCCGCCCCTTCGGAGGAGCGCTGGTAGGCCGCCGACGCCATGATGGAGCGCATGAGTCCCTTCAGATCATAGCCCTGCTCCTGCAGGTCGAGACAGAGGGCCGCCATGAGGGGTTCATTGGTCGCCGGGTTGGTCAGACGCAAATCATCTACCGGCTCCACCAGGCCACGACCCATGAAATTCTTCCACACCCGATTCACAATAGCGCGGGTGAAGTAGGGATTCTCCGGCGCAGTCATCCAGGCCGCCAGTGCATCCCGACGATCAGCGCCCGCCTTATCTTCGACGACGTCGCCATCCAGGGGCTGCGGTGCCTTTGCCTTCCCACGAAGGGGATGGAGCACATCACCGAAACTGGCGGCCACCACGTCGTTGCCACCACGTTTTCCGTTCTTCACGTTTACCCGGGAAAAGAGATTGGCAAATCCGTAATATTGATCCTGGGTCCACTTTTCCAGGGGGTGATTGTGACACCGTGCACAGGTAATCGACATTCCCAGAAAAGCCTGCGACGTGGTCTCGGTAAGGTCCGGAATCTCCCGGTGCAGGAGAAAATAGTTGGCCGCCCCATTTTCTTCCGTGTTGCCCGTGGCAGTCAAGAGGTCGCGCACAAACTGGTCCCAGGGACGATTCTCTTCCACGGCCTCGCGAACAAAGCGATAGAAGGCGTTGAGTTCCTTGGCGTTGCTCAGGTTTTTCGACGAGATGAGCAAGAGATCAGACCATTGATAGGTCCAGTAGTCAACAAACTCGGGCCGCGCCAGCAAGTCTTTCACGAGGGCATTCCGCTTGTCGGGGCGGGCGTCGGCCAGGAAGGTCTGGACGTCCTCCACCGTAGGCAGCACGCCGAGGGTATCAATAAAGGCCCGCCGTATGAAGGCACCATCGTCGCACAAGGCGGCGGGCGCGATATTCAATTGGGCCAGCTTGGCATGGATACGTTCGTCGATATAATTGTTGTTGGCCGCCACCTCGTAGACCTGGGGAGCCACCACCTTCTCTCTGGGCACATTCAATTCAGTAAGGGCCACCTTGCTCGAATACCACGCCGTTATCGCAGCGGACCCTGCCTTCTGCACCGACACGACACCCTGTTCATCGACCAACGCCACCGTATCTTCGCTGGTATCAAATTTCACCCACCGGGTAACATCGCGGCTGGTCCCATCGTCATAATGGGCCGTCACCAGGAGGGGCTGACTCACCCCGGGCTCCAGCTCCATCGACGGGGGCAGCATCTCGAGACGCACAAAGGCCGCATCACCTTCCAGGGGACCCGGGGCACCCTGGCTGATCCAGTCAAAAAGAATACGGTACTCCAGGGAGGCCTTTTCGAAACGCTGTCCCCCTTCATGGGGCACATCGCCGAGGGGCTTCAACAGGAAGAGGCTATCCATCGGATTGACCGTCGATATGCGGCGGCCCTTGGCCTGTCGGGTCAGTACGTCGTGGTCCCGAAAGTGATCGTAGCTCCGCAAGGATAGATTGAACCCATTCTTGCCGGACGCCGCGCCGTGGCAGGGTCCCGTGCTGCAACCGGTCTTGTATAGGACCGGCTGGACATCGTTAACAAAACTGCGAACTGGTGCCGCCCCTGCGCCTGTTACTGTCACCGAAATCGAGCGTACTTGGTCTCCACTGCGGGCCGAAATCGTTGCTTCCCCATCGGCGAGGGCAATCAGCTTACCGGCCCCATCCACCGACGCGATATCGGGGGCCGAACTCGTCCACCCTATTTCTTCCACAACCGGCCCTATCCATTGGCCCTGTCTCCCCCGGCCAAGAAGCAGTTGCTGCTCCTGTCCCTTCTCATGGAAGGCCACCGATTCGGGCAATAAGATTTGTTCGTCGGCCCCTACCACCGAAGCGGCAAGGATCCCACAAAACAGGATCGAAGTCTGAAGCACTAACTTGTTCATAAGCGTTTCTCTCGCACTACGCAGTCATCAAGCCACGATTAACTATCCGCTGCTAAAACAGCTCCAACACCGGCTCGGTCCCATAATCGACGACGGGGACGGGGCGGGTCCCCGGCGAGGGTAGTTCCGTTTCCAGATCGATGCCAATTCCGTGATACACCGTGGCGATAAGTTCCGCCGGGGTCACGGGGCGATCAACGGGGTAGGCACCAATCTCATCGGTCGCGCCAATCACCCGACCGCCCTGTATGCCGCCACCCGCCATAAGGGTCGACCAGGCCTGGGGCCAGTGATCACGCCCACCCGCGGGATTTACTTTCGGCGTGCGCCCGAACTCACCCATGGCCACCACCATCGTTTCTTCCAGAAGGCCACTGCCGTGAAGCTCTTCGAGTAAGGCTGAATAGGCCTTATCAAACATGGGCCCCACGAGATCCTTATAACACTCTAATGGACTGAAGGGTGCTGAGCCGTGAATATCCCACGTAATCTCATTGAACACGGTCTCAAACATGTTGACCGTGACAAAACTCACACCCCGCTCAACCAGACGCCGGGCCAGGAGACAACTCTGGCCAAACTTGTTCCGTCCATACTTATCGCGGGTCTCGTCGGTCTCCTGATTAATGTCAAAGGCTTCCCGGGCGGTCTCGGAGGACATAAGCCCATAGGCCTGCTGAAAACTTTCGTCCAGCAGACGGGCATCGGGATTTTCGTCGAGTTGTTTTACCGATTGATCCACCATGGCCCGGAGAGACTGCCGGCGCTGCAATCGCATGGAGGAAATATATTCGGGTGGCAGCAGATCGGGCACCTCAAAATCGGGCAGGCTCGGGTCCGCATTCAGGACCAGGGGGTCATAGGCTTTGCCGAGAAATCCGGCCGTCTGCCCATGGGGCATGTTGCCACCCGTGGGGCCAATGGGGCGGGGCATGAGGACGTGGGCGGGCATACCATTCTTCCCACCCCGCAAATAGCTCGCCACACAGCCCGCATGAGGTTGCTCCAGACCATTCAGGAAGAGGCGGCCCGTCTGCATCATCTGATGGCCAATATCGTGGACCCCCGTCCCCGAGTGGTGCATACTCCGAATGATAGAAAACTTATCGGCATGCCGGGCCGTTCTGGGGAAGATCTCCGAAATCTGAATATCGGGGTTGTTGGTCCGAATCGGGCGATAAGGCCCCCGAATCTCGGCAGGTGCATCGGGCTTCATATCGAAGGTATCGAGCTGACTGGGCCCGCCCACGAGAAAGAGAAAGATACAGTTTTTTTCCCTGGCAGGATTTACGGCCCCATAGGCCTTGGCCTGCAAAAAACCGGGCAACGTAAGGCCAAGATAAGACAGGGCACCGGCGTGCAGAAAATCTCTCCGTGAAAGCCCATCACAAAAATGAACCTTTTTCTCCGCGTCGACCCGATACATAGCGCTCTCCTGTTGCCGATCACCCCCACCGCATCATTGTGACAAAAATGCAGGACGAAGACAAACCCCCTTTTTGGGCCAACAGGGGACGGGTTCGAAACCACCTTCAAAGTGGAGGATTTCCGGAAACTTGCGGTATAGTGTATCGGTAGCCACCATGGGGTGCTACAGCGGCGAGGTCGCAAGGCAGCGATTGAGGGAGTAGGACCAAATGAACAGCGACAGTGTAAAATGGCTTATTGCAGGTGTGGCGGGTGCACTCCTGTCCGTGTGTCTCTTTGCGGCCGGGGGCTACCTGCTCTTTCGTGCCATGACCCAGGGCATCAGCTCCATTGCCAGTCAGATTGATGGCGAAACGATCTATGGCCCCGACGAGTGGGAAGAAGACGAGGCCAAGCACAACGAGAAACACGCAGCACTGGAGAAGAAGATCGAAACCCTCGGTCTCAACACGTTGTATACGAACGTCTACGTCCACGACAACACCCGCTACGAACTCTATACCAACAAGAATTTCGGTGAGGTTGAGACGCGCTTAACAGCAAAAGCGATCGACGCCGATACACCAATAAAAAAATACCGCTATGGGCAGCTTATCCGTTCCCTGGGCAATCAGGAATACAACGAAAACCCCGAAGAAATTCTGGCGATTCTTGATGAATGGGTGGCCCTATCTCCCGATTCCCATTTCCCCTGGATGGTACGGGGCACCTACAAGATGGATTATGCCTACTACTTCCGGGGAGGCGGCTGGTCCCGCGAGGTATCGCAAGACGGCATGATGCAATACAGGCGATACAATGAAGAAGCAAAGGCGGACCTCCTGGAAGCAGCCCGTCTCACCGAAGACGATGCCGAACCCTTCGCACTTTTGATCAATGCCAGTGCTGGATGCGGTGAGGACCTCGAAACACTTCACACCTATTTCCAGCAATGTCTCGAACGCAACCCCGATCATTTCAATGCCCGCTGGACCTTGATGAATTTTTCACAGCCCCGATGGTTTGGCAGCTGGGAGGCCCTCGATGCCCAAATAGAAGAGGCCGAGGCCGCGAGTGAATCCTTCCCCAAGCTCATGGAAATCAGCCGTCTGGGTCTGGGCATGATGAGCGACAGAGACCCCAAGTATGAAACGCTCTGGGACGCACCCGAGTCGGATGAGAAGTGGGCCAAAGCCGCCCTGGCTCAGGCGGAACAGAGCCCCGATGACCTTCACGTCCTGGCGGACGCCGCCTATTATTCCTGCCACGCCAAAGAGTACACCACCGCGGCCGACCTGTTCGTAAAAATCGGAAACAACTACCCCACCGGCGGCGAGTTTTCCAGCATTGTGAATTTTCACGAGTGGCGCGGCTATGTCCTGAATATACAGGCCAACGACCCCGCCATCTACGGAACCCCAAAAGAAAAAGGCTATATGGAAATCCTCTCCGGACTGGCCCGCACGGTCCCCTCGTCGGGCGACCTCTACCTGGCCTACCTCGTCCGCCAGCAGGACGATGCACTCACCCAGACCTTTTACGCCGAGCACCGTGGGGTCTATCTGGAAACGGGAGACTGGGGCAACCCTCCCGATTATGTCGTCATGGACGCCATGGCTCGTGCCGGACTCTCCGATGAATTCGGCGTCTACGAAACAGAGGACCAGCACCGATTGACCCAGGAAGCCCTCACCCTGGCACCAGACAATGCCTACGTCCAGCTTATGGCGACTGAATGCTTTATCACGAAAAAGGAATATGATCTGGCCCGCGTCCATTTGGAAAAGGCCCGCGAACTCGATCCTGCCTATCTCCCCGCTCTCCACATTATGGGATGGCTCAGCTACCATCAAAAACAGTGGGCTGATGGCATCCGCTATGCCAAAGAGTTCCTGGCAACCGAGCCCTCCATCTACCTCACCCAGTCCACCGACGACGCCAAAGAAATCATCGAACTCTGCGAGAAGCGCATGAAGGAGTAGCTGGGAGTTTTGGGACGGACGCGCGCGTACACGACTGGATTAAGGCAAATCCTCTCCCCGGCGAGCCAGTGCGACTCAGGCAACGGCAGCCGCTCCGTGCGTGCCCCCGTCCCTGTGGGTAGTCAAGATGCTTCGTGCGCCTCGCGAATCGGGCTCCACCCTGCTTACGGCGTGGCCCCGATGAGCATACCGCCGTCGACGACGATGGTCTGGCCCGTAACCAATTTACTGCCCACAACCAACCCGAGGATGGCGTCGGTTACATCTTCGGGACGGCACACTTTGTGGAGGGGCGACCGGTCTTCACATTGCTTCTTGACCATGTCGTAGGCAGGCCCCAGGCCTTGCTTCAGCCATTCGCCTTGAATGAATCCCGGGGCAACCGCATTCACCCGTACCTTCGGCGCACAGACCCGCGCCAGCGCCACGGTCATATTGAGCAAGGCCGCCTTGGACGCACAATAGGGTATGGAGCTGCCTGTCGCCGAAATACCCGCAATGCTCGCCACGTTGACCACACAGCCGTTGTCAGATTTCTTCAAGTACGGCAGCGCCGCGCGCACCATTTGAAAGGGCCCCTTAAGGTTCACCGACATGATGCGATCCCAATCATCGTCTCCCACCTGCTCCAGGGCATTGTGGGGGATAAAACTGGTGGTGCCCGCATTATTAATCAGGACATCTACGGCACCAAAGGCCTCTACCGTACGCTCGACGAGCATGCGGCACGACGCATCCTTGCCAATATCGGCCTGCACGGCAATGGCACGACCGCCCAGCGCCTCGATCGCCTCTACCACCCCCTCGGCTTCTTCCTGGGAACTGCTATAGTTGACCGTCACGGCATAATTCTCTTTGGCCAGCGCCAGGGCCGTTGCCCGCCCTACTCCCCGGCTCGATCCCGTTACAATCGCGGTTTTCATAGAACTACTCACGGCCACACTCCTTTGGCATAGACAATTTGCCCGATTTGACGTACGCTGTAGATACGGCCACCACCGCACCGAAAATTCCACTAGGGAACCGAATTTCAGGTGCGCGTGACCTACTGAACGACTGGTAGGTAGGATGACACACGGCACGCCGAATCGCAAGCTGTTTGCCCCTGAAAGGAGGGTTAACCATGGACGTTGAACTCCGCGAAGAGCAACGGGCATTGCGGGACATGATCAGAGACTTCGCCCGACAGGAAATCGCCCCCCGCGCGGCGGAACTCGACCGCCACCCCGCCTTCCCCCGGGAAAACTTCGACGCCATGGCATCGTTGGGCCTGTTGGGGCTCATGGTGCCCGAAGCCTACGGCGGTGCCGGAGGCAGCACCCTGGACCAATGCATCGTGTCCGAAGAATTATCCTATGCCTGCTCCGCCACCGCCCTCTCCTACCTGGCTCACGCCGTCCTCGTCTGCCACAACCTCGCCTGCAACGGCTCCGAAGCGCAGAAACGTCGTTACCTCCCCGACCTGTGCAGCGGCGCAACCCTGGGCAGTCTCTGCATCACCGAACCCGGTGCCGGGAGCGACGCCCTGGGCATGCAGACCACGGCAGAACTACAAGGTGATCGCTGGTGCATCCATGGCAGCAAAACCTTCATCACCAACGCGACGGTGGCCGATATCTTTCTCGTCTACGTGCGCACGGACCCCACGGACCGCAACCGGGGCCTCAGTCAGTTTATCGTGGAACGCAACACACCCGGACTCTCCGTGGGCCAGCCCTTCCACAAAATGGGTAACCGGGCCTCTCCCACCGCCGAAGTCTTTTTCGATGACTGCCTGGTACCGGATGAAAATCTCGTAAAGGGCCCCAACCACGCCCTCGGCATACTCATGGGCAATCTCGACGTGGAACGAACCGTCGGTGCCGCTATGAGTGTCGGAGGGGCCCAGGCCGCATTCGACAAAGCCCTCCACTACGCCCACGAACGGGTCCAGTTTGGTCAATCCATTCTCGGCTTCGAAATGATACAGGATAAAATTGCAACCATGGCTACCCACATTGAAGCCGCCCGCTTACTCGTATGGAAAGCCGCCGCCCATTGCGATGGGGGCCGGCGATGCAGCAAGGAAGCCTCCATGGCCAAGCTCTTCGCGTCTGAAATGGCCAACCGCGTCACTTCGGAAGCGGTCCAGATCCTCGGCGGCTATGGCTACATGGAAGAATACGAAGTGGAGCGCATCATGCGGGACGCTCGCCTGGGCAGCATCGGCGCAGGCACCAGCGAAATACAAAAACTCATCATCGCCCGGAAAATCGCCCAGGAGACCTTCGGTACCCCTTCCTGAACCACTCCATTACCCGCCAAAGGCAGCCTGGGGCAATCGCAGTAAAAACACTCGCAGAAGGCATAGCCTTTCCATTGCTAAACAATATAAGCCCCGGCGTGTCACCCGATCCGGTACACCGGTCGAAGATCCGCCGCAGGAGGATTCGGGTGCCTTGAGCCTCACGTACGGAGAGGACTGATGGATGACCTGGCAGTGGCCTTGTTTCCGTCTGAAAACTTACGCGAACCTAGCGACGGTGGCATCCAATTTATGCTGACAAAGGCCCGGGTAAAGGCACCCGAACCCGCTCTATGTACGACTACGCCGTACGAAGAGCGGGATCGGGTGGCACTATCGGATTGGCATCGATGAATCTGGAAACCATCAAACCACTCTCGTTTACGGTTTCCGGCTCCTGGCCCCGACAAGGTAATACGTCGATGGTCTATCCATAATCCGCGTAGCGGATGCCAGTCTGTAGCCTGGGAGGTCAGTCCCAGGAAAAGGTCTCTATCGGGCTTGAATCCGCGAAGCGGATGGCACATAGGCTTTGCCATGGCATGCCAACCGGTTGAATACACCGAGCCAGTCCCCTAGACTAGGGAAGCAGTCGAAAAAGTCCCCCAACGGGGCAGCAGGGTTACCACCGGGGAATTGGGAATGAAACTACGTGCGGTTTTGGAATATGGGTGGAAGGGGTGCGACGCGTTGCCCTACGCCACCGACTGGGACACCTTGGCCATCAAGGAAGACGAGTCCGAAGGCTACGACAGCGCCCTCGCTCGTATTGTGCAAGGTCACAGCGCGGTGCAGGGGGTGGACAAGCTTTTCCGCAGGCGTGGCGAGGCCGGGGTAGACCCCATAAAGCGTTTTGTCAAAGGCCTGCTGGAATGCGAGGAGGACGAGACCCTTACCTGCCACATTGATTATTTCGCCTACGTCTTTCTGAAAGGGGCGAAAAACTTCGACTTTTTCTTTCCCGCAGTGAAAGAGGATTCCAGCGAGCAATTGGCCCCCCTCTTCGGACCCGGCGGTGTGGAAAATATTGTCGAAGCCCTCCAGACCTTTGAGCTGACCGGCTACGGCGTCGAAGACAAAGGCATTCGCTCGACCTACCTCGACGCCCGGCCCCTCGCCCAACGGGAAAGTGCACGGGACGAATGGCGGACCCTCGCCGTTCTCCTCTATAGCGGCCCCTCAACCCTCGACAGCATCTCCAAGGATCTCGGTCTCGGCTATACCCTGGCCGATCGCCTGCTGGTTCCCTTTCGCCGTTGCGGCCTGCTCTGCAAAGAAGGCAATGTCTACGCCCTCGAAACGGCCCCGGCAAAAATGGCCATTACCCTGGCCCTGCTACGGGCCGTCCTGGGACTCAACCCCCTGGAAGAGGAGCGGACCCTGTGGAAGCTATCGTAGAAAACCTGGTCAATCCGTGGGTGCTGGCCTACATGCTTCTTTTGTTATTCTCGGTCGTACTGCCGCGCCTCCTCGAAAAAGTGGCTGCCACCAACCGCGAAATTGACCGGCGGGACGCCAAACTTTTCGGCCCCCCCGTCATCGGCCCGGGATTTCGGCTGGAAACGAGCCGCAAGATCGCCTCGCGGGAGTTTGCTATTTTTGCGGCCATCGCCCTGCTCGCGCCATTCATCCTGGGGGCCATTGCCTACGTAAAGCACATGTATATCGGCATACCCGCTCCGGACAAGTTCAATTCCGTGCAAAAAAGTCTGGGTACGGCCTTCGTCGGACTCTTCATCTGGATTTCTGTAAGCGGCACAGAAACGGCCAAGGCCTTCTTCGGCGGTCTCGCCTTTCGCGCCCTGCTCGCCCAGACCCGCCCCTTTCAGGTCGGGGACCGAGTCACCCTCGACGGGCACTCGGGACGGGTCGAGAGTATCGGCTTTTTCCATGTCTCTCTGGTCACACCCGATGATGACTTGGTGAGCGTGCCCACCTACCAGCTCTGGTCGGAGTCACTGGTATCCACCAATGCCGGCAATCGCAGTTCCCTATGCGTCATCGACTTCTACCTGTCCCCACGGGTAAATGCCGAGCAGCGAAAAAAAGCCGAGGCCATCATCCGGGATGCCGTCCAGGCCTCCATCTACTATGAGCCCGGCAAACCGCTGCAGACCTTATGTGATCAGGGCTTGGATGCCATTCACTTTTGCGCGAAAGCCTATGTCTCAAGCACCTACCGCGAGTTTGAGTTTAAAGACGACGTGACGAAGAAGACCCTCGATGCCTTCGATGAACACAGCATACCCCTCGCCTTACCCCGACGTTATGGGGAGTAAGGAAGCGCCCGGCACTCAGGGCATCTTCAACACCACACGAAATCGGGCGTTGCCACTCATCATGTGTTCGTAAGCCGCTTCCACATCTTCCAGCGGAAACACTTCGTTCATGGAACGCACGCCATTGAGCGCCGCGAAGGAAAGCGTAGCCTCGGCGTCGATGGAGGTTCCCGAATACCAGCCTCGAACGGTGTAGCTGCCACCGATCATCATGCCCGGATTTACCTCGAGAGACTCCGCCGCACCCAGCACCATAAGCGTGCCCCTGGGTGCCAGCCCCGGCATGGCCGCCGTCATAGCAGGGCCGTGGGTCACCGTGGCGATGATGGCCTTCGCCTTGCCCAGCTTCGTCAATGCCTCCGCCGGATTCACCGCCTCACTGTCGATGTAATGGTCCGCACCAAGTGTCAGCGCCAGGTCGGCCTTGTCTTCGCCCCGCGCGATGGCCACGGTCTTAAAGCCCATCTTCCGGGCAAACTGCACCCCCAGATGACCCAATCCGCCAATGCCGAGTATGGCCACCGTATCCCCCGGAAGGGCCCCACAATTCCGTAAGGCATTGAAGGGTGTGAGTCCCGCACAGAGCAACGGGGCCGCATCCAGGGATGCCAGGCCCTCCGGCAAACAGGCAACGGCACTGGCGTGGGCAACCATGTACTCGGCATAGCCGCCATCGCAGGTCGTTCCCGTGATGGTGTGGGAGTCCTTCTCGCAGGCAAAGAAGTCCCCGCCCCGACAGGGACTACACTGGCTGCAATAGCCACCATTCCAACCCACGCCAACCCGTTGGCCCGGTGTGAGCCGGGTCACCCCCGCCCCCACGGCATCCACCACGCCCACCACCTCATGGCCGGGCACCAGCGGGTAGGTCATCCCTGGAAATAGTCCCAGCTTGGCGAACATATCGCTATGGCAAACGCCGCAAGCTTCGACCTTGATACGCACCATTCCCGGATGAACCTCAGGAATGGGACGGGCCACAATTTCAAAAGGCGCACCGGGTGCCGGTACCTGGGCAACACGCATCGTAGACATACTCAAACCTCCAATCGCTAAAGGGATAGTAAATGTCGATCCAATTCGTTCATTTTCCATAGTACCACCAAGTCCCCGAACAAAAAAGTCGAATAAAGAAACGCGGCGGACCAACAGGGGGTTGACCATCAAACAAATCTCACCAAAACTCCCAGCACTGTGCCACTGATACCAACCACAAAGAATACAGAGAACTTCATCCAACTTCTTTTTTGTGTTCTCTGCGTTCTCTGTGGTTAAAAAAACAAAAACCGAGCAACCACGATTCTCCCCGCCGCTCCTCACAACCAACCCAACGACAATAAATGCCCCCCGCTATCAGTACTACTATCCGGAACACGTTTGTTTTTCTCAACTATTTTTAGGAGACAACCTTCATAACACATTATCGCTGTATATTTTACAGAGCCGTCATCCTCGCGAACGCGGGGATCCAGCAACGCGAGCACAGACGCCAATGATACCCGCTGGATTCCCGCGTGCGCGGGAATGACGTGTCGCCAATACTTGCTAGGTCAGGCGATTCTTCATCGTGCAGTTAGACTAAATCAACAGCCCCGAAGACGGGAAGGACGATCCATCTCAATTTGGTTGCGACCAATGGCTGCCTTGTGTCATCCGAGGTCAACCATCAAATAAATCCCCCCCAGAACTGTGCCGCTAAACCCAACCACAAAGAACGCAAAGAGCACGGAGAACTTCTTTTTTGTGCTCTCTGCGTTCTCTGTGGTTAAAGAAAAATACAACGCCACACGACCGCACACCAGACATTGAATTTCACAAGCGCTCCCCGTACTATAAATTTCCACCTGGCATTACCTGATTCAACGGAGTTTCCCTATGCGTTCTTCACTATCCTCCCTACTGCTTCCCGCAGCCCTCCTCTTATCCTCACCCTGGGCAAGCGCCGAACCCACCGTAACCGTCGTTGCCGAAGAACCGGTATACACCCTGGTCAGCCCCGACAATGGCGCCGGCCCCCTCTGGTGCTACGGCTGCACCCAGGTCGTCCGTGATGGCAAAAACGTCATCATCAGCCAGATGGAAACCGGCGAAGGCGTCCCCCTCCTCTGCAATACCCGGTGGATTCTCCTTTCCCGAGGCGAAGAAGGCTGGAAGCCCTTTGCCGAAGCCGAAGGCTATCGTCAGCGCGAACCCTGTCCCTTGGGCGTCACCAAAGATGCCGGACTCTTCCTCTATGTCAACGACTCCCTCACGCCACCAGGAACCCATTATCTGGAGTGTGAACCCCACCTGCTGAATTTCAAAGACACCCAGCCCGGCACCACGCCCAAAAAACTCTCCCCGAAATGGGATGAAGAACAACCCTACTACACAGACCACTCCTATCGCGGTTTCGGCGTGGATGGTCCAAACAATGAATTGCTCATGCTGAATATCGACGCCAAGACCAGCATCCAGCACTGGTGCCACCTCGATCAGAATGGTACGACCCTGGCCAATGGCGCGATTACGTTTCCCATCCGCTCGGCCTATCTGCAGGCAGCCCTGAGCAATCGCAGCGCCCATATACTCGCCATCAGCGATATTGTAGAACCCGTGGACGAATGGCGTGAATACAAATTCGCCCAGTCACAAAAAAAGTGGGACTACGTCTTTCGCATCCTCTATTACACCTGGACCCCCGACACCACCAAGGCAGGCTTCGCCGAACCCATCGAAATCGCCAATGTGGACAAGACCGGCGGCTTCATCAGCAACCAGGATCTGTGGATTGCACCCGACGGAAGCGCCTACCTCATGTATCGTGAGCAAGAAGTGCAGTCCGCACTCATGCGTGACAAATTCATGCCCGACGGCTCCCTCATTCCCTCGCTCCACGTCGCCGTGGTGAAGGACGGAAAAATCGTTGATCGTATCGTCCTTGTAGAAGGGACCGACGCCCGCGCACCCGGCCATGCCCGTTTCCACGCCACCCCCGACGGAAAGCTCTATGCCCTGACCAACATCAATGGCGAAGGTGGGGGAAACGTCCTCCTCCAGGTCTATCCCAAGGTCGAGAATCCTGTGGAGATCCCCGTGCCCCTGAAATCGGCCTTTGGCTCCTTCTGCCTTGCCAATACCCGAGCGGGCTGTGAACCCTCCAACACCATCGACATCTTCGGCTACGCCGGGGGGGGTAGCGGCGTTATGTCCTATGCCCAGTTAACCTTGAAGTAAACCCTTCGAACATCCGGAGGCGCAACAATGACGCCTCCGGGTGGAACCATCACAAAATAAATTCATGGGCACGTAGTGGCGATTGCCCAAAAGAAACTTCGGTCACCAGACGTGCCGCGCAATCTTCACCATACGAGTCTAAACGAGTTTGCTGAAATTCGTGCGCTCCACACGCACGACCCAGCGCTTTTTGTGTGAAATCGAGCGCATTTCAACAAAATCGGCCCCGGCCCCGCCCCTGTCCCTCTCCCCCGTTTCCATGCTATGGTAGAGGGAGCGGTGGCACGATTCCGGCCCGGTCACGGCAGGCTGGGCCGGAAATACCTCTTCGATGTAACCGCGCTCAGTTTCTACGACCCGAAGCCCGTTGCCGCGTGAAAGATTCTATGTATTCCTGGATCCTTCGATTAGCCTCCCCTGCAGTGCTCATTCTGTTGACCACCCTTGCCGCATCGAGCCATGCTCAATTCTACAAACAGGCCACGGGCCCAAATGCATTGAGCGGGCAATATCTCGCCCACGACATTTTTGAGATCTACGATGACCGTCAGGAACTGGGACGGGGATTTCGAACCTTCAATTCGACGGGGCTCCTCAATCGCTTATTCACCTACCCCACCGCCACGCCCTTGAACTTCACCATTGCCACCGACGGGACCTTCCGGCTCTTTTCCAGCACCTTTAACGGCGGCTTCTCCGGCACCGTCGCGCTGGGCGGCGAACTGGGGGTCTACTCCCTCGAAAGCGCCCCCAACGCCGACACCCTGGTCCGCGACGGCTATGCCAGCCTCCAGTTTTCGGTACGTCAGGGCAGCAACCGGCGCGACAGTGACTTTGACGGTAACTACAGCTATCACGGTTTTTTGCGGACGGCCGCGGACGTCTACCGGACGAGTTTCGGGGTAGCCACCTCGGGCGGCAAGGGATCCTATTTTGTCATCCGTGAATCGACCGTGCTGCGCACGTTCAACTACGGCGTGGAGTCCAATGGCCAGATTGACCTGGGACCACAGTCAGCCAACGATGCGGCCCTCGTCGCCGGGGGCGACCTCATCGTAAACACGGCAAGTGTGGGTATCGGTGATGATGGCGAGATACCCGGTGGTTACACCGGCCTGGTGCTTTACTTGCGCCGCTTCCCGGACAACGATGCGACCCTGGCCGACTTTCGCGGCAGTTACCGTGTTCATCAAATCTCGGCCACCGGCTCCACCACGCCCCGTGCCGATCTCGGGGTCGTAACGGTCGGTGGCCATGGATATTTCTTCGGGGACCTCGGCAGCGCGCCCTACGAAGGCCAAATCGCGCTGAACCCATCGGGCACCTTTACCTTTGTGGGTACGAGTGCCTTCCAGGGCACCTTGGGTGCCAACGGTGATGTGGCTGTAGTGACGTCCAAGAGTCCCGTGCGACCCGCCCTCGAAATCTGGGTGCGTATCGCCGGTGGTGCCGCCAACAGTCTGGACAGTGACGGCGACGGTCTGACCGACGCGGAAGAAGACGCCCTGGGCACGGACCCGGAACTGGCCGATACAGATGGGGACGGCCTCCTCGACAACATCGATAGCCGCCCCACCATTGCCGACAATGTGGTCGCAGCGACCCTGAGCACCAACGCCATTACCCTCGATGAAGAAGCCACCGGCACCGTAGCCCTCTCGCTCACCCTCGACAGCAATAACTTCCCCTTTTTCGAGTGGTCTCTCGCGTCCAGCCAAGCCTGGCTGACCATAGACGGTGCGACGGGATTTGGCGATGGCACGGTCCAATTGTCGATAGACCCCTCGACCCTTGCAAGTGCCTCCAGTCCCTACACGGCAAACATCACCCTGACCGCCCCGGCCATGAAAACCGTCGCCCCTCTCCAGCTCACCGTAACCATTGCGTCCAGCCAGGCCGACCTCCTCGTCGCCCCCGCCACCTTGGCATTCAATGTGGTTGAGGGTGGGGTCGCTTCCAGTCAAAATCTCGCAATTTCCAGCCCCGATGGCAACGACTTCACCTGGACCGTCGCCACGCCCCCCGCCTGGCTGACCCTTTCGCCCCAGGAGGGTGCCGGACCCGGCGATATAGAAGTAGCCATCAACCCGGAAACCCTGACCGAAGCCAACTCACCCTACGAAACGACACTGCAATTCAAACCCGGTGGAACGGGCCCGAAACAGGCCACGGTAGACGTAACCGTTACCGTATTACCGCCCCGGGATGTAGACACGCCCTTCCCCATCTCCGACGCCGAAGTGGCACAGACCCAGCCTGCCGTCGCCTTTGACCCCGAATCGGAACGGTGGGTAATCGCGTGGTTGGAGGACAAACAGATTCTCGCCATGCTCCTCGATGGAAATCTTACGCCCCTCACGACACCCCGTCAGCTTTCGCTGGATGTCTTGGGCGAAGCCGCCCATCCCACGGCGGTGCTGGTCGGCGAGGCCCGGGAATTGTGGGTGCTCTGGGAGCAGCGAACAACGGTGACCAGCGACGGACTTTTGCAGGCACGGGCCTTCAACGCCGATGACCTCACCCTGGGAAACAATTTCAGTTTCTCTACCGGTGCAGGGGACAAATCGAATCCCGACGGCACCTTCAATGCAACGAGTAACGAAGTGCTCATCACCTATAACCAGGAATTTGAAGGCAAAAACTTCGTCGGTTTTTCCCGGATCGATAGCAATGTCCGTAGCACCACGTCCAACAGTTTTCCTGCAAAAAATAGTAACAACCAATCCAAACCGGTCGTGGACTGGCTATCCGACGCCAACCAGTCTCTGGTGGTATGGCGGGAAGATTTCGTCAATACCGATGAAGCAAATACGACTCAGATTCGGGCCGCCCGCATCGACGGCGCAACCGGCGCACTCCTGGGTGATGTTATCGTGGTGGACGATGATGCACGCAATGGCGATCACCTCCAGGTTGTCGCAGCCCAGGGACTCAATCGCTGGGTACTGACCTGGTCGGAACGGACCCTCACCAATGCACCCGCCGTCCTGCACACCACATCCATTTCTGGCGGGGGCGACCTGGGTGTAGTCTACACGGTGGACAACGCCTTGCGGGCAGCAACACCGGTTGCCCTGGGCTACAACGAAGAATCCAAATTACTGACCCTGATGTGGAGTCGCACGCCCGACAATGGCAGCAACCGCGCCGTCTACCAACATTGCACCGGCGCGGGTCAGCCCCTGGGCGAGCCCATAGACCTGCCCGACAACCCTGCGTCGGCAAGCACCGTAGCCGTCGGTGCCAATCCCGTGTTGAACGAATTCCTGTTGGTATGGGAAGACCCGGCAAGCATTCCACGCCAGTTGCGGGCCCTCCGTATCGGTGGCGGCTCGGACGATGTGGATGACGATGGCCTACCCAATGAGTGGGAGCTTCAATACGGCCTCAATCCGAACAGTGCCGAGGGCGATGATGGCCCCGACGGCGACCCCGACAATGATGAACTCACCAACATTGCCGAATTCCGCCTGGGCACCGATCCCACCGACCCGGATTTTGACAACGATGGCCTGCTGGACGGCCAGGAAGACACCAACAGCGATGGGATGCTGGAAGGGCGGGAAACCAACCCCTTGCTGGCAGACACGGATGACGATGGGGTCAACGATGATGTGGAGTGGTTCCTGAGTAGCGACGGCACCGACCCGGAGAGCCTCCCCAAAAGCGGTATCATCCGCATCGACTACGGCACGTGGACCATCGGCTCCCCCGGCACCCTGACCGCTTCCTTCTATCTTGCCGAAGCGGGGTCGACCGCCGTGCTGGTTAATCCAACGGATACGGACCCGCAAAATTCTGCAGAAAACTGGCTCCTCATCTCCGAAGACGACGGGAGCGCCCGCCCACTGGAGGCAGGCGTCCATAAAATCGCCTACGCCATCATACCGACGGCCAATGTTACACCCACGACGGCCTACGGCACCTTCCAGTTTCTCCTGGACGTCGACAGCAGCCCCATCGATTCTCGTACCACCGTCCTTGTCGTGGATCTTCTTGAACCCTACGTGGAAGGAACCGGCGGGACGGCACATGATCTCGCCAAGACCTATGCCCCCGTTCTCCGCCTCCATCGGGATGCCATTTTCACGCCCATTCCCGTAGAACTCACCCTGAACACCGCGACCTTCGACCTGGGCAACACCATGACCCTGCCCGCCGACCCGGCACCCATCGATTTGCGGCAGTCACCCTATTCGGAAGCCTACATCGACCTCCCCGGTGAAGATACAGACGCCCTCTTCGCCGCCTATCCAGAACCGGAGCTCCGGCCGGAACCCACAATCTACTACACGGTGGCCACCCTCGGTGATTCCTCGGCCTCGTCGGGTGCCAAGCCCGACTATGTCTCGCTCCAATACTACATCCACTTCTACGCCGATGTCTGGGGCCTCGACCAGACCGGTGGACACCGCCATGAAGGCGATTGGGAAGTCTTTCAAGTCCTGATCGACCAGGGCCTCCCCCTCCAGGCCACCACCACCCGACAGTGGCAGTTGGCCCAGGTGGATTCCGAAGTTCCCGGCGGAGAGAGTCGCCCCTGGGACGGAATCGAAGTGGATGGCGAACTTCGTCCCATCCTTTACGTAGGTCAGGGCAGTCACAGCCTCAACTTTGAGCCCGGCGCCACCACCTACCCGACCGCGAACGATGTCCATGACGGCCTTGGATTCTGGATGCTCCCTGAAGACGAAGGTGACCTGCTGACCAATCCCGACTACGATAAGACCCTGCCCATGTCCCTCACGCCCCTTCGCCGCTTGGGAGAGAGCGACACAACGACCTGGCTTCCCTTTGCGGGCCGCTGGGGCCAACCCAATTACCCGGCACCGGACTCGGATTCGGCCACGCCGTCAGTTAGCAGTGGGCCGGTAGGACCGGCCTTCATGGGCACGACACGGGACCCCGCAAGCGAAACCGGCGTGCCCCGTATCTGGGCAGACCCCTTCCTTTTCGCCGAACGCATGCCCGATAACCACAGCGAGGCAACTTCCCGCGTGCAAGGCACCCTGCCTGAAGTATTCCGGGGCGAGCGAATTCTCCTGATGGGCCCCCGTGGTCGCATCTTTGAGGGCCCCATAGGCGCCGAAACCGGTAGCTTCGATATCGAAGTCCCCGTGCAGACCTACGCCCTCGCCGTCATTGCCTATGACGCCACCGAGCGTCCCGTCCTCGTGGCGAAGGTGCGCTTCGTGGCAGGTGCAACCCAGACCCTCCTCTTTCCGGCGACGGAAGCGACCACAGCCCTTGGCGTCTTTACGGAGAGTGACGGCGGCCTCGTCAACACCCATTTCTACGGAACCATCGACTCCGACGGCGATGGGATGGTCGACGGTGAAGATGGAGACATGGACAACGACGGCATCGACAATGCTAGCGACGAAGATATGCTCGGTGACGGCTGGGACGACCGCTATCAGTCACAAGACCGAGACAAGGACGGCGTGCCCGATTTTCTCGATACGGATGATGATGGTGATGGGTTAGACGACGCATCCGATACGGACCGAAATGGAAATGGTATTGACGACGCAGAAGACCCCGGCGATATCGACCAGGATGGATTCTTCGACGTAGTCGACCTCGACCAGGACAACGATACCTATGATGACGCCACAGAGCGGGCCGCCCAAAGTGACCCCCGCCATTTCCTGGATACGCCCCTGAGCCAGGTAGGCGACCTGGACCGCGACGGCGATGTGGACGTAGTCGATGGGCAGCAGCTGGTGAACCAGGCATTGGTCCGAGACACCTACAACCCCCGGGCCGACTATAATCTGAACGGAATCATTGATGCCAGTGATCTGCAGTCGCTGGTACACGATATCCTTAACGTTGTGCCGTAGTGACTGCGGTTTAAGACATGAACAATCCTTTCCCAGGCTTCGAAGAAGGGAGGTCGGACTTTCCAGTCCGACACAAAATAAACGCCAACTTCATCAAGTACAAAATGCTCTTAAGAATGACCCCGCAGGCAACATCTCTATTCCAAAAACAAAAAAGCACCCGGCTCATGAGAACCGGGTGCGTGTATGCTTAACTACAGTCGAGACCGATCAGGGGCCCACGGCTTCGGGTTCGGGCAGCTTGCGCACTTCACCCTTCGCGAGAATTTGCTCGGCGCGGTCATAAAGGACAAATTTCTTCGCCCCTTCTTCACGTGCATCATCTTCTGCGACGCCAACCATGGAATCACGCCAACCTTGCATGTCTTCCATGTCCCAGCGTTCCTGCTGTTTCGGAGTCAAGGTATACCGGTAGATCTTTCTTGCCATTTCGAAGCTCCTGAAGTAAAGCGATGGTACTGCTGAACGTAGTCCATCGCGGCTGAAAATAAGTCGGCCCTGCAGTGCATTAACGCCACCCGTACTGCGGCGTTCATTATAGCAGCGCGGGTCATTTTTTTACAATACTATCACTACAATTGACAAAAAGTTCCCTCAAATTTCAGAAAGAAGAAACCATTTCTTCCCTTTAGACATTCATAATTACTTACGGGTTTCCCCCGACGCCATTTTCACAATCCAGAGGCAACACACGCATGCAAACCACCATAAATAATCACTTATATGTTGTTAACCGATTCTTTTCGACGTTCCTTATACCCGCCCTGCTATTGCTACTCGTGCTCAGTTCGGGCGCAAATGGGGCCGCCAACTACCGACCGGAGAAGGCAAAACGGACCCTCAACACCGACCGATACGCCCTTTCCATTCAGCGCGATAATCTCGTCGACATCCACAGCATCAACGACTTGCCCATCATGCTCAATGCCTGCCCCACGGTCACCTACGTCGATCAGGAGCCCCGTCGCCTCAAGGTCACCTATCAGCAAAGCGAGCGGGTCAGTATCAATACCCCCCTGGGAAAAGGCAACGGATTGCGTTTTCAGAGTGATGAATGCGAGTGGTTGGTTGCTACCTACCCGGGACAACCCTTTATCACCGTGGACTTGACCTTCACCAACGATTCGAAGAAACCCGTCCAGGTGCAAGCCCTCTCCCCCTGGTCCCTCAACGAGGATCGAGATGGAGCGGCCTATGTGGAGCTTGGCCCCTCGGGCGTACTTCGGGTACTGTCGAATCCACCAGAGGGAGGGTCATTTCCTCAGATAGCTACAGGAAGCACCACGAGTGTGGGCCACCTTGCCGCACTGGCCCCGGAAACCCGGGAGGGGCTCTTGTGCGGATTCCTGACCCAGCAACGGGCGCTACAGACCCTGGCACTGGAACCCCAATCGGGAAAAAACGGCCTGTATTCGCTCACCGCCACCTGTGGTGATGCCGCCCCCGTAGAGGTGGCACCGGGCGAAACACTCCGTGCCGACACACTCTACGTCTCGGTTCAGGAACTCGACCTGGCGGATGGATTGCGTCGTTACGCACAGGCCGCCCGGAGACTGGAAAACTACCCGGCCTTGCCGAAAAACGTCCAACATGGCTGGGCTGTCACCGGCGACGAAGCAACCAACGAAACAGCCATACGGCGTGTCATGGACGACGTAAGTGGTGAGGGCCGGGATTTCGGCTGGACCCACGTCCATCTCGGTACAGCGTGGATGAACGACGCCACCACCCTGACCGTGGATACCGAAGATTTTCCCCAGGGACTGGAGCCCCTGGCCCGCTATGCCCATGAACGGGGACTCACCTTGGGAATTACGGTGCCCACAGGATTGACCACCCCGGACGCGCTGGCAACATTCATCGCAACCGGTAACCAGTGGGGCGTCGATAGCATCGAAATGGACTACGGCCCATCTACAATGGCACCCGGCGACATCTATTCGGCCTTGCGGGACAGAAACTACCCGGGACCGCTCCCCGTCTATGTCCGCCAACCCGAAACCACACCGTCCCCGCTGTCGGCCTGGGCAGAGGCCTCCCGTCAGTATTATCTTCCCCCCACCGGAAGTCCACGGCTCGACACACAACACACAACGCCGGGCCAATGGGATGGGAAGCTCTCGGACAGTCAGTTCGCCACGGCATTTTCCCTTGCGGCCCTTCAGGGGTCGTATCTGCGCCCCACGACACCCTTTTCAGACCAGTCTACCTTGCGCAAACAAATACTGGGACGGCTCATTCCCGGACTCGATGTAGCCGCCCATCCCATCGATCTCTTTGGGGATGCCCCTCCCCAGCAATGGCATCTGCCCCTCAAGACCAACGCAGGCACCTGGAACATTCTGGGTATCTTCAATTGGGACGAAACCCAAGCAAAAACCTTTCGCACCCCCCTGACGGATTTCTCCCTCAATCCTGGCGTGCGTTATACGGTATATGACTTTTGGGCGGGGCGCTACCTCGGCATCATCAAAGACACCCTGCAGCTGGAAGTGCCCCCGTCGGGCGTGCGCATCCTGGGCCTGCGATTTGCCGAGCGACGCCCCATGTTCGTCGCCACCAACCGGGACTATACCCAGGGCGCTTCGGACCACGAAGAGATCGCATGGTCTCATGACAAGCAGCAATTGTCCGGTCGGATGTCGGCCACCAAGGGCTTCCCTTACGCCCTCAGCTTTTACATTCCCGAACCCTATCGCCTTACCACAGCAACATGCAGCGTCGACGGGAGCAAGAGCGTTGTGGAGGGCGAGAGCACCCTGCTCACCTTCACCCCCACCGAAACCGGGGAAGTGACGTGGTCACTTCAATTCTAAATTGGAATTGCCCAACAGGGGGTTGGGCATTCCTGCCTGACACAAGGCCAGCGAAGAGACGTGAAAAGCAATCCAATGCCCTTCGGAAATTGCAGGTCTACACGAACGCAAAAACTAAGTTTCTGGGTTCGCGTTACCACGGTATCGCCCCCAATAGAATTGGCTACTGAATCACCGTGCGGGTGCTCCCTGTCTCAGGCTGGAAAGCCTGAGCTCCTACAAATCGAGCCAACAGGGGGTTAGGCATTCCTGCCCGCCTCCGGCGCGTCGGGGACCTGACACAAAAGAAACGCACATCTCCAAACATAAATTCGCGTCATGGAATAACGACCCCGCGTTCAACGCCAAGCCCCAAAATTGTTACCCCGAAATAATCGACGTGGCGGTGCCCAACACGATAAGGATTACCTGGATCATTACATTCGGACATTCCATAACCCGAGAGAGAAGCCATGAACTCTGGTGCTCCCTGTCTCAGGCTGGAAAGCCCAAGCTCCTACAAATCGAGCCAACAGGGGGTTAGGCATTCCTGCCTGACACAAGGCCAGCGAAGAGACGTGAAAGACAATCCAATGTCCTTCGAAAATTGCAGGTCTACACGCACGCAAGAAAATTCTGGTCTTGCGTTACCAAGGTATCGCCCGAAAAAAAGTGTGTCTCATGGCCGATTAATGGGTCCCAACAAAGACCCACTCCGCCAAAACAAAATGGACCCACCAATCGTGCCCGCGATCCGGTATTCCGGTCGAAGATGCGCCGCAGAAGGATTCGTTCGCGGATTGGGAGATAGGACTACGTCTCTACATCAAGGCCAAGGCCAAGCGCAATTTTCTAATCCCAATGCCCTCTTAAAGACTTCCCCCAACTACACAGACCCCAACGACGTCCCACAGCCCCTTCGCACGAACTGGAGTACCAGATCGCGCGGCACATCCATGGTTTGTCGTTTTATCTGCAAAAAGTGAGGTGACGACATGATTCGCAAGATCCCATAGAGTCATCCTTTCATCGCCGACACTTGAAATATCGAATAGGTCATCCCCACTAATTGCCCATGAACCGAAAAACTCGGCTACTGAATCACCGTGCGGGTGATGCCTTCACGGGCTGGCGCTTTCTCACCCAGCTTCTCCATCCGCTCCTTGATGGCAGCCGGATCGGCCTGACGTTTTTCCGCCTCACCCACCAGGCCCCGGGCCCGGTTCATGTCGCCCGAAGCAATGGCCACATCCGCAGCACGCAACCACGGCTCGGGTCGGGCCGGATAGGCCGTTTGCGCGGCTTCCAAATACGCCGCACTTCGTTCCGGTTGCTGCAAGGTCATTGCGATATCCGACAAGGCCAACTCCGGAATAGGTCGTTCGCCAAATTGCTGCTGGGCACCATAGCGAAGATAAGATTCCGCCGCCGACCAAACACCGCCCGCTGCACAACGACCGGACAGTTGCATCCAGGCCTCCCAGTTGCCCGCTTGTGCGGTTCCGCGCTCCGAAAGAAAGTGGTCTGCCCCGTCCATCCGTGCACTGACATAGCCCAGCAAGGACCAGGCACCCAGGTTGGATGGCTCCTGCTCCAACGCAAGTTGCAAGAGGTAGAAGGCACTCAAGGTGCGTCCTTCGAGTAAACTGCGCTGGGCCTGAAGAATCAAGACAACCGGTGAGCCCGGTGCATTGCGCTGGGCTTCTTCGCTCTGGGCGCGTACGGCGGCTATTTGCTCTGCCGCAGCCTTAAATTGTTTGATCGATCCCTCAATCGCTTCGTGGTTGCCTTGGGCACCCAAACCCTCCAACAGCGGCAATCCGGTGGCCAGGTCGCCAGACTGTGCGGCAAGCATCCCGAAGCGTTCTTGAGCAATTTCGGGAAGACTACCAAGTTTACGAGCCCGCCTGAATGCACGAAGCGATTCCACCATGTATTGGGACTCGCCCGTAGCACGAGCCTGTTGCTCAGCCACGTAGGCACGATAGAGTGCCACTTCCTGGGTCAGGGGCAGGCGGGCTTCCGCGTCGCGGAGGTAAGCCAACGCTTCCCCGTAGTTTTCCTGTTCCATGGAAAGTATGCCCAGATTCTTCTGGGCTTCCCCCGTCGCTTCACCACGATCAAGTACGTCAGACCAGGCCGCCAGGGCATCGGCTATGGCCGCACGGCGATAGTCCCCTTCGAGGTTTGGTGTATTGAGTTGGGAGACCAGGTAACGGCCAATTTCCAACGCCGGGCGCACGGACTCAGGCTGTTGCTCCTGGGCCTGCTTCCACAGTTCGACCGGGCGGGTCCACTGTCCACACTGCTGAAAGGAAAGGCCCGCAAGGCCAAGAATGACTACCGCTACGATACCGCCCGCGATGAGTCGCGGCCGTTCGCCCGTCACCATCTGAATACCACAGGGCACCAACAGACACACGGCTGCCCAGGGAACATAGAGATAACGACTGGGCCCCACAGGCGTGGCAGGTCCAAAAAAGGCCGATCCAAGCAAGGCCAATCCAACCCAGATTACCACGATGCCCGGCAAGCGATGGCCCTTCACGCCGAGGGCGAGACCACCCACCAGCGCGATGAGGGCAATCAGGCTGGGGAAAATGCCTGAGTCCACGGGGAGTAAACTATATTGATTGGCCAGAAGACCAAAATACAATCCATTGCCAGCCTCGGTCATGGCAGCCAGGAGGCTCGTGAGGGGATTCCCCTGAAACGCTATTTCCGCGAAGAGTCCCGACGCCGTGCCCGCCACCCACATGAATACCGTCAGCAGGACCAAGACGCCCGCGACCACGCCGCGAAAGTCGCGGTCACCATCGGTGCGGTTGTTTCGAAGATAGACGAGGGCCACGCCGACGAGGGGAAAAAAGATCGCCGAGGTATCACTGCCAAAGGCAAGTACGAAACAGACGGCCGCCAAGGTCAATCCCAAAATTCCGCGACGTAAAGAAGGCTGAGCACGCAGCAGCAAGGCCACAGCGGCCAGGCCAAAGAAGGTAGACTGCAAGACCGAGCGCGCCACGAGATAGTTAACCGATTCAGAGGCCAGCGGGTGGGCGGCGAAGAGCATACCCGCGGTCATGGCAACCACTTCCGGGGTGCCCCGGGGCATCAACTGCCGCGCAATCAGAAACACGAGGATGGCACATAGCAGATGGAGGAAGATGCTGCCCCCATGGATGATATCGAGTCGCTCACCACCGATGACGGCATTGACCGACAAGCCCAGTACCGAAAGGGGCGCGGTGGGCATCTGGGGGAGTAAATCGAGGCTGGTAACGATCCGTCCCAGGCCCGAATCCCCGCCAAAAAGCGTCAAATCTTCGCCATGGAGCGGCACATTAAAGGCATAGAGATAAACCACAAATCCAAGGGCAGCAATGAGAAAGGCACTGATATAGACCTGGGCCACGTCGCTGCCGGAATCACCATTGAAGGCCCCCGCTGCGGGCGACGGCTTGGCCACACCGTTTTCTGGCACGTCCTCGGTAGAGTCCGATGTCACCGTTTCTGATTCCGAGGGTATCTTATCGCTATCCAACGCACTGCTCTCCGTTGCAACCAAAATTCCAAACCCCGATTATAGGCGACTTGGACCTGCCCATGGAAATATCCCGAGCTGGTCAACCAAGTCCCTCAGGCCCGAGAGACAAATCGCATACCCACCAGACCCACACTTCCAAGCACAAACAGGGAGACGCCCAGATAAAAAGACCATCCTCCGGGTTTGCGCAATGCAGACAGAATAACGCTATCGCTCTCATCACCATCACCCGGTGCCAGCTGAAACACCCACGTGCCTACGCGGCAGCGTTGACCCGAGCTCAGATGGGTTTCTTCCTTCACCGTGCCGTCCTGGGTCACCACGGAGAGAAAAACCTTCACATCGGGGGGCTGGGGAACACGACGGTACTCAAGTCGGTAATCTCCGAGGGTGCGAACAAGCCCTTCACGAAGGACCACCTGCTTTCCCTCATGACGGCAATAAAGGGCCGTCAATTCACCTTCCGACGAAGTATAGGGCACGGCGGCACCCAAGACCTGGCCCAATTCAATTTCTGGCACGCCCCCTACCAACCAATTCTCGCCGTCTTCCATGGGACGAATTGTCGGGCGATCATCGGCTCCGATGCGCTGCACCAGGGCGGCACCGTCTTTCCAACCATGTACCACGATGATATCGTCCGCTTGGGCGGGATCCTCGTAGAAAAAATCATCGGCTTCGCCTGCGGCGTTTACGTAGACCGTCTGCGTCTCGATAGCACCGTCCCGCTCTACCCGCAAAACCACCGTCTTTTTGTCTGGGGACCGTTGCAGGAGGGTCACCCGTGCACCATCCCCGAGGACAATTCCACTGCCTGGGGCGACGCCCTGGATCCATTGGATAGCCTGCCCATCCCGTACCCCCCAGCGCCCGGCACCGTCAAAGGATGCCCGACCCATGGCCGCCGCCTTGCGAGCCAGTCCTTCATTCTCGTGCCACACGAACGTTACGGCGTCATTGTTGCCAGGGTAAAACCAGGAATGCTGCTGTAGAAACAAGAGGTGCTCGTCACCCGCCGTCAAGGGACGAACCGTAAGCGTTGCCATGGGCTGACCACGGGTATAACGTATGAGCCCGGTCCACGGTGAGATAGCGTCAATTTCCAGAACACCGGTCGGAACGTCTTGGTTGCTACCGTGCCCGGACGGGGTTACTTCCGGGACGCTCGACGTGTCCGAATCTTTTTGGGACGTGCTGCCATCCAGCGCGACGTGTGCAGGCCCCGCGCCCATTCGTATCGAATCCCCAGGGGCCACCAATTCTTCACGGCTCCCCCCGGGACCCTGAATAACCAACACCTGTTTATCGGGATAATCTTTCAGGATTTCACGGCGGTCGAAGCGCAGACCGGTAGGCATGAGCACCCCGTCGAAACGGGCCGTCGCCTGGAGACGTCTGGCGGCTTTGGGGTTATCTAAGAGCAGGATATCCGGCTCCACATTTTTCTGGCTCACCCCCAGCCCGGATTGGGGATCATGGGGTGCCACGACCAGGTGCTCGGTAACCCCCTGCGCCAGGTAGAGCTGGCCTTCAAAATGCTGGACGCGCACATAGATCGTACCCGCCACCCTCAACAGGAGGCCCAGATAAATCAGCGACAAGAGTAGTCGCTTGTTTACACGAAATGACATGGCCGTAGTATGGCAGCGGGATGTAAAGAGATGCCACCAACGCGAGGCGAAAGACTACGACAGTTAAAATGCGTAGGGGCTTACCAGGCTCGTTTCGGGATGCTCGCGATACTGGGCGCCCGCCACGAAGAAGTCCACCAGGGTGGCCGCAAGCTCGGGACTCAGGCGGGTCTCAGCGCGACTGGACTTCGCCATCATATGCATATCCATAATGCCAAGAAACACGAGGGTAAGACTCTGGCTGTCGCCACCGGAGAGTTCCTGCTGATCGAGACCACGACGAATTACCGCCTCCACAATCTTGAAGCGCTGGCGAATCAGTCGGTTGCGATCCAGCGGGGGACCTTGCTCGGGTGGCGAAAACAATACCTGCAGTATGAGGCGTACCGACTCGCTGCTTTCCTCACCCAGTTCAAAGGCACTGGCAATAATGCCCTTGAGTCGCTGCACGGCCGTTTCGTCTCGGGAGGCAGCCGCATCGATCCGCTCAATGAGTTCGCTGAATTTCGTTTCAAAGAGACGTCGAAAGAGATCTTCTTTGTTTTCGAAATAGTAATACAACACCGGGCGGGTAACGCCGGCACCCTCGATAATCTCGCGGATGCTGGTACCTTCGTAGCCCTGTTGACTGAAGAGCCGTAGCGCGCTGTTCAAGAGCTTTGTTTCGGCTTCATTGGTCGTAACAGGTTCAGGTGCGGCCATGGTGTGCTCCAATCTTACCTAACGTTAGTTAGTCGTTGGCGATTCTAACCCAAGTCCCATGATATTGCAAATGATCCCCCGCAATATCGCGCACCCATTGCCCCGGACCTCCATCAGGGATAAAGACGTTCTTGCGTCCAGCCTGATCCCCGCTGATTATACCGCAAGCGATCGTGAAGTCGATAGGGCTGCTTCAACCAGAATTCGATTTGCAGCGGTCGCAGCCGAAAACCCGACCAGAACTTCGGACGGGGTACTGTGCCAATGGCATACTTCGCACCATACTTTGCAATACGGCGCTCAAACTCAAGGTGTTCCGTATAGGGCTCGGACTGACGGGAAGCCCATGCGCCAATCTGACTCTGCTTGGGCCGCTGAGAAAAATAGTCGTCGGCTTCTGCTTCGCTCACCGGCTCCACCCGTCCCCGCACCCGAATCTGCTTATCCAGGGGCATCCAGTAAAAGCAAAGAGCCGCCCCCCGATTTACGTCCAGTTCCTTGGCTTTGGTACTGCCAAGGTTGGTAAAAAACACGAATCCGTTTTCGTCCGCCTGCTTCAATAGCACGACCCGTGAGTCGGGCAACAAATCGGCATCCACCGTAGAAAGGATCATCGCACTGGGTTCGGAAACGGCCTCACAGGCTTCCGCATCGGCAAGCCAGGAGTTAAACAGCGTGATGGGATCGTCTTCATTCGGAATGGACATGGGAGCGTGCTACTTTCAAAAAAACGGAAGAATCAGAAACAGGTGCGGGCACATTCGTGGACCGCACCTGTCGGACTATCAGACAAATTGCTTCATGTAAGCCAGACTCTGGCTCGCGATGGTTTCGGGGCCCGGCTCAAAGTTAAATACTTCGACCGACACGTAGCCTTGAAAGTCGATTTCCTTCAACGCGCCAAATATTGGGGCAAAATCGACATCACCGAAACCAGGACCGTTGAGGTTTTCATCGTTGGCATGATAATGCTTCATCTTGTCCGCATAGCGACGAATCAACGTGGCCCGATCATCTTCTTCGAAGGTCATGGCCTTCGTATCGAGAATCAACTGAAAATTCGGGTGTTGCACCGCATCAATCAGGGAAACCGTCTCTGCCGCGCTCTGAAGAAAGTTTGTTTCCAGGTGGGTCAGGGGCTCCATGCAGATTGTCACGTCCCGGGCTTCGCAGGTAGGCATGGCTTCCGACATGATTTCCCGTGCGAAATCGAAGGCCATGTCGTAGGTGACACCGTCTTCGATATTCCGCTGTTTCGGGGAGCCGAAGATGATGACCTTGCCACCGATATCGCCACAGAAATTCACCAGCGCTTTCATATAATCACTGGTAAACTTGCGCACGGCCGCATCGGGGTGGGTCAAATGCACCCCATCGGGACCAACGAATACCCAGTGGATGCCCAGAATATCCAAGTCTGCCTCGGCAGCCCGGTTCACGATTTCCTTGCGGGTCGTGTCGGATATATCCGTTACAAAGGGGGCAAAGGTAAAGGGAGCCACTTCCAGACCGTCATAGCCGATTTCTTTGACATAGTTGACGGTACGGGCAATGTCGTTCCACTCTTTGAATATTTCACTGCAAATTCCAAACTTCACGAAGGCAAAACTTTCTATCCATCAGCATTGATGACGTCAGCATCCGGAGTTTCCTCCGGCTTGTAAATAAAAACACGATTCCCGCCAGAACGTTTGGCGTCATACATCATGGCGTCGGCGAAGCGGATGAAGGATCGGGCCGTACTGCCGGGGCGATATTCCATAAGTCCCACGCTCAAAGTCAAACGATCAAATCGCTTGGCCTCAAAAGACGCGCGAACCCGTTCCGCAATTACATAGGCCTGCTCTTCGCCGGCCTCGGGAAGGATCACCGTAAACTCGTCACCCCCATAACGGAAGCCAAGATCAACGTGCTCCCGTGTACATTCCAGCACCACCTCCCCCACCGTTCTCAACACGCGATCCCCTTCAAGGTGACCGTGTCCATCGTTGTAGGGCTTAAACTGATCCACATCAAAGAGCAACAGCGAAAGGGGATGGCCCTGCCGGGTGGCGCGCTCAATTTCCCCTTCGAGACGATCATAAAAATATCGCTGGTTGTAAAGGTTGGTCAGGCTGTCCTTGATGGACATTTCCTTCAATTCACCTTCCAGCAATTTCTGCTGCGTGATGTCTTTACAGATGGCGAGGGTGGAAACTTGTCCCTCCGCCGGATTACGCACCTGCGACAGCGAAATATTCACCGGGATCATGGTGCCATTTTTGTGAACGACTTCAGATTCATAGTTCTGAAGGGGCTTGTCGTGGCCCAACATGCGATAGACATGCTGCAACTCATCGTTGCCACCATGGAGCAAACCCGAAAACGGCATGGTCTCCAGTTCGCCCCGATCATAGCCAAACATATGAATCGAGCCATCGTTGGCAAATGAAATGCCAAAGCTTTCGTCGATCGTCAAAATTGCGTCCACCGTACTGTGAAAGAGGCTCTCAAGATACTCTTTCGTACCGCGCAATTCCTGATTTGTATTTTCAAGGTCGACCGTCGCCTCGGCGATACGGGCTTCCAATTCAGTCTGGTAGCGGCGATTTTCTATTATCAATCGGCGACGCTCGAGCGCCTTTTCAACCGCCAGCGAAATCTCGGAGAGGTTAAAGGGCTTCAGCAAGTAGTCGTCTGCACCCGCACGCATCGCTTCGATCGCGTTGGTCACTTCAAGCAACGCGGTGACGACAATGACCGCCAGTTCGCTATCTTCTTTCTTGGCCTGCAGCACGACATCAATACCGTGCACCTCCGGCATCTTCAAATCGGTGACAAGTAAGTCAAAACGCTTCGTCTTAAGCGTTTCAAGTGCCTCAACGGCCGAAGTGAACATCTCACACACATAACCTTCTTCGGTAAGATGCTGCCCGAGCAACTCAAGAATGCTGGACTCATCATCCAGCACCAGGATACGCTCATTCACGTTTCAACACTCCCAATCGATAGCGATCTGGTCACAACCCTTCCGTCAAGAACCCCTGGTAGCACACACCGGTTGTTCATACGTATTTGACTACGGCAATCATGACAAAGATCGAGCCAATTCCCAGACCTACTTCAAGGGGGCCAGGCAGCTTATCCTGATCAAATTCTTTCGTACCTAATTCGGTACTGCTTCTTTCCGCGGTACTTTTGCCTTGCGCATGTACCGTATCGACGTCCACCCCTATTCCTACGCACAAGAATAAACTGAGAACGCCAGCGAGTATAAGCCCTTTTATAGCCATGGGTAGCAATCTCCCTGTTGTAACGCGGCTTCGCAACCATTCTAAACTCTTGGTCCATAAAGTGCAATACACAAAATCCTTCGTAAGTGTACCGTCTTTGCGCAATACGTCAAGGAGCCCGGTGGAGGCGCACTTACCCAGGTTGGGCGTCGCCCAAAATAAGGGCCGATGATTCTTGTCTGTATTTGCCTGTTTTTGTATAATGGCCTCAGAGCGTCGGTGCTGAAGGGACGCAAAACTCAGCTGTTGAAGGGTCAATCCCCATGGATAAAATTCTCACCGTAAACGATGTCGCAGGTATTTTGCAGGTGAAAGCAATCACTGTCCGAGAAATGTTTCGGGAAAAGCGTCTGCGCGGCTTTAAAGTCGGCAAAGCCTGGCGCACTACCGAAGCCATGCTACAGGAAGACATCGACACCCTGTCCCGGGGTGAGTCGCCGCCCGCGCTCCCCACGCCAGATGCCGCACCAGGCAGCCCTATAGCTGTAGCGAAAGCGCCAACGACTCCACCGAAATCAAAGGAAGTCGTCCCCGCAGCCCCATCCCCCAAAAAAGCCACCGAAAAAGCGGTGCCCGCCTCGGAAGACGAGACGGACGACGAAGACACGCAGCAAATGCTGTTTTAGGCCTGGGGGCGAGCATCCCGCCGGTGCGACCCGGCCTGAAGTCCGATTCAGCGCGTCATTGGAAATAATTTACCGGGTCGTATCATTGACAATGCCAGAAGACGGCTATACTATACTCAGCAGAAGCAATAATACGAATTGGGGAATAAGTATGGCTGGGCATGCTCGACAGCCAATGATCAGGTATGTATTCGGCTTCGCTCCGATGATGACTTGATGCTGGAGTTACGGGAACGAGCATCACGAGGAGAGTTGGTCTAATGCGCATCCTGGAGTTTTTGAAAGATTCTCAAGACGATTTACAGGCATCAGGCCTGATTAATGAATGCGGACTTACCGCAGTGTATCACCGCATTTTTAATGCGGTTGAGCAGCGGTATATCGAAGATCGTCAGGGAGATTTCCCCTTCACCCGGGGCGAATATATCGCAACCCGTCTGGGTGAACATGACATGATCAGCGATCTGGCCCTCTTTGCCCAGCGATTTTCCGCTACGGCAGAAGATCGGCTGATTGCCGTCCGCCTGAAGTATGTGGGTGCCCAGTTTCTTATCGAAGCCGGCGACTGGTATGCACTACACCTGTTTATTCAGGAAATCATTCGCGATGGCGACAATCTCCGCGTCCACCTGCCCGCAGCCCGGGCCTTTGCCAAAGAATGCTGTGAGCAGCACATCCGCTACTCCCACCAGATACTCTCCCAACTGCCTGCGGGAACCATTCAGGGCGAACACCTGGGCTATTGGGTTATGTCGCACCTGCTTGAAGAAGAAACAAACTACGACCGGGCCTTGCACTACGTCGAGCAGGGCATGCACCAGGGTTGGCAAGGTAATTGGGAGGCGCGCATCAAGCATCTCCAGAAGCTCGCCCCCCCGCGGAGCACGAAGTCAACGATTGTAAATCTGACAGGACGCCCCCTCGGGGCCACGCCGCCCCCCACGTCGGGCGCGCCCATGCCCAAACTGACGCCGCCCCCCGCCACACCCAATGAGCGACATGTGGAGTGCCCGTCGTGCCAACAGAAAATGCGCATCCCCGCCTCGTTCACCGGGGCCTATGGTGCCTGTGTGAAGTGTGGACAGCGCGTAGATATACCCACGCTCTGAGCCATCGGCCACTCGTTCCAAATTAGCGCATTGTTTACACTATTTTCCGCTGGCACATTTTCGAGGCTTGCGCTATACTGAAATTGCGATACGTATGATGGTAACCTCAGCGTGTCGGGTAGAGCCGCCGCGTGGTGATTCATTCACCCACGGCGGCTGAGTTTTTACGGGCGACTCGGGGCGCGATAGATTCCCATTCCCACCGGGCACGACGAAACTTAGTTCACCCCGGCACAGTCCCATGTACCAAAGTAAGAGAGGGTGATTCAGGTAGCGCTGTTCTCAAATCAAGGCCTGCCCGAATTTTACCAAAAACCGCAACGCGGCCACGTGCCGTAGCCAGACCATGGGAAGGTTTCCATCAATGTCCACTCCGTTTCTAAAATCACTGCTCATTCCCGCATTCGCCATCGTGTTCGTTTTCACCGGCGCACTCAACGCCACCGCTGATAATCATGAGAGCGACGAGTTGACACAGGCCATTGCCCAGCTCAATGCGGAGCAGAAAGCGGCCCTGCTCGTACTGGTAAAAGGCATCGTCGAGGCCAAGGCACCTGCCGTGTCCCCCAAAGAGGGTGCCATGAAGACCGTTGCCGCCTACGTTAAAGCCGCGGAGGAGGGCGATATCGACAGCCTGCTCGCGTGCTTCTCTGAGGAATTTGACCACTACGAACTCGGCGACAAAGCAGGCCTTCGCAAATTTATTGAAGGCGTCGAAGCAGAAGGGATGCTCGAAGATATCACCGGGACCACCGAAGAGGCGGAAGCCGAAGTCGATGGCGAGACGGTCACCGTGTACCCCGTAGAACTTGAAGGCATCTTCGGCACCGTCACCTACGAATTCGAGCTTAAGGCCGAAGGTGACGCATGGAAAATTGTAGCCTTTGAAATGACCGGGGGCTGATCAACCCTGGTCGACTATTCCGGGCTGGAGCCGCAATGTGTGGCTCCAGCCCGTTTTTGTTTCTAATTGACCCTTCCATTTCCCCTCTCGGCAATTATAAAAACATGCTATGATTCGTCCAACCTAACTGCACCCGGATACTTGGATGACCATTCACAAGAAAATTCTACTCTTGCTGCTTCTCAGCGTATCGCTATACACCGTACTGGGCGTTTCCTTCCAGCGCTATCTCATACTTCCAGATTTCGAGGCGCTGGAAACCGAAGAAGCACGGAAAAATATGGATCGTTGTCTCGAGGCACTGCACCGCGAGGTACACCACCTCGACATGTTCTGTTTTGATTGGGCCGCCTGGGACGATACCTTCGAATTTATGGCGGAGCCCACGGAGGCCTACAAGACGTCAAACCTGAGTCCGGCCTCCTTTATCGACAACGATATTAATTTCATCTATTTCTTTGACCGACGTGGGAACCTCGTCTGGGGTCGCTACTATGATCTTGAGACGGAAGAACCAGAAGATTTCCCTGATTTCCAACAGGGTCTCATGGCCGCGACCCACCCCCTACTGAACCCCGGACCCCGCGACGAATCGCACCAAGGCCTGATAAACACCAGCAAAGGTGTAATGCTTTTTGCGTGCCGTAGCATCCTCCCCAGTGAAGAAGTAGTGGGAGAAGAAAACCGGGGCACCATGATCATGGCACGATTACTCAACGACGAAATTCTCAATGAAATACAAGAACAGGTCCAGGTGGCCCTCGAGGTGTTTCCAGCAGATAGCAAAATGCTCCCCCCGGAGGCGATGAATCTGGACCTCAACGAAGAGCGTATCGACGACGACGACCAGAACACACTCACTGTATCGACCCTCGTACCAGATTTTTTTAATGAGCCCGCACTCTACTTCATTATTCGCGGGCCCCGTGAAATCATGGCCCGTGGTGTCGAAGCCGTCCGTCTGCAGACCCTCGTCGCTGTCGCCACCGGCCTCCTGTTTACCCTCTTGCTTGCGGCCTCCATGGGGAGCCTGGTTTCCAGGCCGCTGCACATGTTGAGTGAACAGGCCCAAAAATTCCACCTGGGCAGTGGGCCAATCCCTCACTGGACTATCCGGCGCAACGACGAAATTGGACGGCTCGCAAAAGACTTCAATAACATGATGCGGCGGGTCCGCGACGAGGAGATCGAGCGGCGTACGACGGAAACCGCATTGCGTAACAGTGAAGCGCGATTGGACACAATCCTGAAGACCGCGCCCGATGCTATCGTCGTTACCAACGCGAAGGGTTACATTGAATCCGCCAACGACGCCGCCGCCAAACTCTTCGGTTACGATATTGATGGGTTAACTGGCCTGACCGGACGCCACTTTCTGGCCGAGGAAGAACAGACGTTCTGGATCGAAGCCACAGCCAACTACGCGGCCAACCCCGGCGCCGAACCCTTCACGGCCAATCGTGAATCAGCAATTCGCAATCGCGAAGGCCTTATCCACCCCGTACATATAAGTGTGACCTCTATGCTGCTGGAGGGGGAGGTCTATTTCACCTCGGCCATCCGCGATATATCCGAGATGCAAGAAATGCAAGAATCCATGGCTCGGGCCCGCCATCTGGCCACCGTCGGCGAAATGGGAGCCTCCGTTGCCCACGAAATTCGGAATCCTCTGGCAGGCATGCGGGGTGCCATAGAGCTTCTGCAGGGCAATGGTCTGGACGAGGCAGAAGAAAAAATCGCTCTGGACGGACTGGCCGAGTCGGTCGATCGAATCGCCCACACCGTCGACCAACTTCTGAGCTATGCCAAGCCCATTTCCCCCCGCAGCTGTACCTTTTTGATTCGGCCCTTAATCGAGGCCGTCGTGGACAAATCAATCAATTCATCAGGCGGAAGTATCACGATCGATTGCCCGGAAGATACTTCCATTAATGCCGACCCCGCATTGTTCCGCCAGGTACTGGAGAATATTTGGTCCAACGCGGTGCAGGCAGCAGGGCCATCGGGAACCTTTAATTGGGCAGTTGCCCTCCAAGACGGATCCACGAAAATAATCCTGAGCGATAATGGCCCCGGTATAGAACAATCGAGCCGCGAACGACTCTTTGAACCTTTTTTCACCACCCGGGTGAATGGGACCGGACTGGGGCTGTCCATATCACATCGCATCATAGAAGCCCATCATGGTACCATTTATCTGGATGATGGGGATCCCGTGGGCGTATGCGTCGTCATTTTACTGAGTGAAGGAGTATAGTTGTGTCGGGATCGGTACTGGTTGTAGACGATGAAAAAATGATCCGATGGTCTCTGAAGCAACGTTTAGAGCAAGACGGCTTTCAGGTAACCGACGCCGAAGACGGCAATACGGCCCGTGAACATTTTCACCGGGATTCCTATGAAGTCGCACTCTTTGATATGCGGCTTCCCGATACGGACGGCATGACCCTGCTCCAGGAGTTCCACGATCTCCAGCCCGACACGCCCGTCATCATCATTACGGGCTACTCCAGCCTGGAGGGCGCAGTGGACGCCATCAAACGAGGAGCAGCCGACTATCTCTCCAAGCCCTTCGACCTGGATGAATTGAGCATTACCGTACAACGGGTCCACGACAGCAGTGTAATGCGCCGGAATCTCGACACCGATTTAAATCAAAAGCGCTCGCAGTTTGGCCTGGACAACATCATTGGTGGCAGTCGGAAAATACAGGAAATAAAGTCCCTCGTCCGCAAGGTGGCCTTGGGCCAGAACACGACAATTCTACTCCTCGGCGAGAGCGGCACCGGCAAAGATCTTGTGGCCCGGGCCCTCCACTATGAATCTACCCGAGACGCCCACCCCTTCATGAATATTACCTGCACCGCCCTGCCCGAAACCCTGCTGGAATCGGAGCTGTTCGGCTACGAAGCGGGTGCCTTCACCAACGCAACGGGGCGAAAGAAGGGCCTGATCGAGCTTGCCAATCGGGGCACCGTGTTCATGGACGAAATCGGCGATATGGCCCCCACCCTGCAAGCCAAGGTGTTGCGGGTTCTCGAAGACAAGAGTTTCAAACGCATCGGTGGTGTCACCGATATTCACGTTGACATGCGGCTGGTCGCGGCAACCAATCGAAACCTGGATAAGATGGTCCACGAGGGCACCTTTCGGGAAGATTTGTATTACCGACTGAATGTGGTCCCCATCCACATGCCCCCCCTTCGCGAACGGATCGGCGACGTACCGGTTCTCGCTCAGTATTTTCTCAATATCTTCAATCGGGAATTCCGGAAAAACCTGGCAGGGTTTTCATCCGATGCCCTGGAGCGCCTGAACACCTACTCCTGGCCGGGCAACGTGCGTGAGTTGAGAAACGTCATCGAGCGGGCCGTTTTGCTCAACGAAGGTCACGCGGTAGAAAAAAATGATATCGTCCTCGGCCGGGCCTCCTTCAATATACCGCGAGATACCTACGGTGAGATTGTTTTGTTGCCCCCGGAGGGTTGTGAGCTGGCTGCGGCAGAGAAAAGCCTACTTCGCCAGGCCTTGATCCGCACCAAGTGGAACCAGACCCATGCGGGCGCCCTACTGGGCATTTCCCGGGATCAGGTTCGGTATAAGATGGAAAAATTTGACCTCAAGACGCCGCCCAGCTGATTTGGAGCGCTAGTGGATTGAGTGATACTTGAAGGCCTTTATAGTCCCATGAAATTGAGTAGGAACCCGGTATAGATTGCCCTCCTTGGAGAGGTCAGCGGTGGGTCAGAGCATCTTGAAAGTCTCAACCCACCCCCTGCCCCTCCCCAAGAGGGGAGTTATTCTCCGCGCTTTATGCCATACGAAGTGCCGGGATAATGACCCATCAGGGTGATTCAGACCACTAGTTACTATTTTTACGACCGACACCGTGTGCGCAACTTAACACGGCAACTGCGTCAAATAACCCACTTTCTGTCAATTACGCAATAGACCCCGCCCGGATCGCGTGCACCTAAGTCTCTATAAATAAGACACTTAACGACGAACATACACCCATATATCTCCTTGGCACGATCCATGCGTCTCTCTATCGGTAGTGTCAATCAATATCCCCAAAACAAAAGGAGATGGTCCAATGAAGCGAAATGTTACCGCCCAGTCAGGAATGAGTCTGCTGGAAGTCACCTTCGCCGCCGGCATTATGGCAACCGCCCTGTCCCTCCTTTTTGGTTCGTTAATCAGCATCAGCCTGCTGGGCAAACTGAATGAGGACAAGGCCGTCGCCAATACAGAGCTCGCGAGCCTCCTGGAAGCGATACGTTCCCTGGAATACAACGATCTCCTGACCTACACCCCCGACGCCCCCAATGCCCCCGGCGTCGAACGCACGGTGAGCCTGGCGTGTTATGACGCCGATGGGGCTGCCGTGAACTTGCCGCTTGTCAGCAATGAGCTGGGCGAAATCGATGTGCCTCCCTTGCCCAACCCCCTGGAAGTCCAGGTCACCTTGCTCTGGCGCAATGAAAAGGGTCACGTCTTCCAGGCCCATTCGACAACTTCGGTAGGACGCTGAGATGAGAACGCATACGCGAAATACGAATCAACGCGGCATGACCCTACTCGAGCTCATGATGGCCATGAGTATTCTCTCGATAGTCATGGGTGTACTCTTCACGCTGTCCATAAGTATTGGCGATACGGCAAAGCTGCAGGACGTCAACGTGGTAAACAATGACGAAGCCCGACGCGCCATGATAGCCGTTGTGCCCCGCCTTCGGCAGGCCCAGACGGCTTCCATAAATACCGGGAGTCTTCCGGGCGATGTACTCACCTTTCGCATGCCTTCCGATATTGACGGCAATGGCACGGCAGTCAACGTGAGTGGCGCGCTGGAAATTGGAGACCTTATCACCCTGCAGCGAGACGTGGACGACGTCAACAACGATGGCGTATCCAGCGAGCAATTGATCATGACGGTCGGCAATACGGTCCAGGTACTCGCCAATCAGCTTTCCCCTGATGCGGGTCCGGGCCCGGTCGCCGACGGCGCAACTCCTGGAGAAAACACGGCCGGCTTTTGGGTGGAAGAAGAAAATGGTGGCATACGATTAACCATACGAACTCAGGGTAAGTCCCGGCGCGGAACGCTGATTCGTCAACAGTTCACCGAGCTGGTGAATCCGAGGAACTAACTATGCCAACTAAACAACGAGTTCGAAAAAATAACGAGGGCATGGCCCTCATGATGGCCGTATTTTTCATCGCAATCGGTCTGATAATTGTCGGCAGCCTCATGGGTCGCATGTTGCAGCAACGCAAGGTCGTGGACCACTACGAAGATTATGTAACGACCTTTCAGGGCCTGGAAGGGGCCATCAGCGCCAGCAAAGTGGAACTGGAAACCGGCGAGGACGGCATCCTGGGAATGGAGAGCTGGACTCCCCAATGGGATGTCAATAATACCCTGTTACTGCCCGAAATCGATGCCGACGGTGTAAACGCCCAGACCATGAATACCATGACCGATGTGAAGTTTGCCACCTACACCGTAGACTGGGCCAATGACGGACGGGACAGCAATGGCGATGGCATCGTAGACAGCACGGCCGAAAACTGGATGTATACCGTTTATGCCATGGCCAGCAATGGTCAATCCAATCGAAAAGTCGAAGTGGTCTATGAAGGCAGCAACGTGAACGTGTGGGAAAACGCCATCTTCGCCGGCTCTGGCCAGGCCGGTGGTCTGATTAACGGCAACGTCAGCATCCACGGCTCGGTCCACCTGTTGGGAGACAGTCTCATCGTTGGTGCCCTGGCGCTGGCTGCCATTGACCTGAGTGGCACCAGTCTTATTCACAACAATTACCGAGGTATTCCTGGCGCATTGGAGGCGCGCATTCCCCCATTGCCCCAAACGATTTTCGAAGGTGAAACCGTCTACACCCTGGAGGCCAAACTACGGGCCAGATCTGGACTTGTGGGCATGTCGGGAAATTCGGAAATCGGAGAACCCCAGATCGTTGGCAACAACTTCAAAGAAACCATGGATGGATTATTTGTGACCAGCGGCTGGACCGGAAACTCCGTGATCGACGACGGTAATCGGGGTGACCCTTCGGCTGCCTTCAGCGACAACGGCTGGGACGAGTCCTATGACTTGGGCGACAAAGTACCGTTCCCGCTCCTTTCCGACGATTGGCGCGATGCGACGAACGGCGCCAAGGTGCAAAATCCTGCGACGGGTACGTGGTATTCCCACGAAGATTACTTCAGTGAAGTCTTGCTCGCCGATCCAGATGTGACCAACGACGGCATCTTCAACGGGAACATCGTCCTCAACGCACGAGGATCGAGTTTCTACTGGAACGCCACCACGGGTGAAACCCTTTCCGGCTCCCTGCCAGCAACCGCCCCCGGAGCCAATGACGACTACATCATCTTTGACCCGTCGGCGAACACGCTGAAAGTCAATGGTCAGGTGCGCATCAACGGAAACCTTTCCTTTAGCGGTCAAGGTGGCGACCGAACCATCAACTACAGTGGGCGCGCCGCCCTCATGGTCTACGGCGACGTCGCTATTGATGCCAATCTGGTTACGTGTAACAATGGAAACAAGAATGACACGGCAAACAGTTTCCCCGTGAACAACATCATCGGCATTATGGCATCAAACAACATGGTCGTGGGCTCCACGTCACAGTTGGATATCATGGGTGCCTTCTACGCCCAGAATAAGATCACCTCGGCAAAACAGACCAACGTGATCGGAACCTTCGTTTCCAACTACTTCGATATGGGCACCAACGTTCCCAATATTTATCAGGTCCCTGCATTGGCGGATAACTTGCCGCTGGGGATGATCGGGAATTACCCGATCCTGGCCGTCTCACAAGTTTCCTGGAGAGAGTTGGGTATATGAGCACCGAAGAAGATGGCAAGCTGAACTGGATAATTCGCCACTGGTATATCTGGATAGCCTTTCTGGCTATCGGTGTCGCCATCGGAATCGGACAGAGCGCCGGGCCAACGCCGGATACGGCGGCCCCCAAAGGAACGCAAAACTCGACGCAGGAGGATCTCCGCAAGGAATTCAGCGAAAAGTTGGCCGCCCAGGAAGAAAATGCGGCCACTACCGAAGAGAAGACCACCGACACCGTAATTCAGGAACATCAGCAGCGTCTCGACGAACTGGAGAAAAATCCAGCGCCCGATGAGTCCGCAGCGCTACTGAGCGCCCTGGGAAATCTCCACAAGCAGAAGAAACGGGATTATAAGGCTGCCGCCGGATATTACGAACAGCTCATCGAGAAATATCCCGACTGGCCCGGTGTCAACGCGATTTACCATCAGCTCATCTCCTGCTATACCCTGCTGGATGATCAGATCAGTTTGCGAATCCTGTATCGAAAAATGGTTGACGTATTTCCTCCCGAGAGCAAGGAATATGAATACGCCAATGCTGTGCTGGACGGCAAACTCTAGGAGTCTGGGTTTGTGCCATACAACGGCTTGGCGGGTATAATGGCTCCAAATTTGAACGCATTTTCCGACCGACAGGTCAGCCCGTCCCATTAAATTGCTATTACGTGGTCAAAATGGACGTCCTTACGGTAGGATTGGAAAACCATTTCTCAGTATATTTTTTGCAGGCCCTACACAACGAGCACGTCGAAAATTACTCTCAAACACCCGTACAACAATGACTTACAGCAATAGTAATACTTCTATTGCCGATAACATCCTTCCTCACCCAACCCAAAGCATAAATTATTGTCATTTTCGAGAATAATGTAGCGCCATCGATTGTTAGACTACATGGTAGAATAGTGTCAGGCAACAGTGGTTTATATTTGGCAGAATGGCAAGCGCATGAAATGTGTCCTTAAACATAATGCGGGACTTAGTCTCCTCGAACTTACGTTCGCGTCGGGAATACTTGCGATGGCCCTCTCGCTCCTCTTCGGCTCGTTGATCTCTATCACCCTGGTCGCGCGGCTCAACGAAGACAAGTCGGTGGCCGGAACGATCCTGTCGAGCGTATTGGAAGACGTGTCCGGTAAGTCCTGGAAAGAGTTGCAGGCGTGGGAAGCCCCCATGCTGACCCAGCCCGGCACAAAACGGGCCGTAACGCTGGCCTGCTTCGACGCAGAGGGTAACGCTATCCCCCTGCCCATGGCGGAAGAAGGAGACGGCGAAATGCCCCCCCTCCCCAATCCCCTCGAGATTCAGGCAACGCTTCTCTGGAGTGATTCCAGGGGCCACGTTTATCAATCCGAAGCCACCATGTTGATGGCACGCTGATATGGCCAGATGTGCGATGACCTCCAACGCGGGAACGACCCTGCTCGAACTTACCTTCGCCATGGCTATTCTCACCATTGTCATGGGCGCCCTCTTCACCATGTCACAGAGCATTGGAGACACGGCCAAAGTACAGGACGTCAAAATTATCGCGGTGGACGAGGGCCGTCGTGCCCTCTTGGGGCTCATCCCGCCACTGCGCCAGGCACAGGCGCTCAGCATCAACTACGAAAAATTACCTGCTGACGTGTTGCGCTTTCGCATTCCGGCCGACAACGACGGCAATGGCTTGGCCATCAATGCTGCCAATGTGATAGAGCTGGGCGAAGAAATCATTGTTCGGCGAGATGTGGACGACGAGAATGGTGATGGAATTTCCAGCAGCCAACTCATAATGTTCCAAGACGACAGCATGACCGTCCTGGCCAATCACCTGTCTCCCGATGCCGGACCGACGTTAATCCCAGGGACAACCCAGTTGACAAAGAATACCGCGGGCTTCTGGGTAGAAAAAAATGATGGGGCCCTATCTATAACAATCCGCACGCAGGGGAAGGACCGAAAAGGGCGCATACTACGGCAGGAGTATACCCAGCTCGTGAAACCAAGGAATTAAATGGCGATGAACCTACAACAGCGCAAAAACAATCAGGGTATGGCCCTCTTGATGGCCTTGTTCTTCATCGGCATCGCCGTACTCGTGGTGGGCGTGCTTATGTCCCGTCTCATGAATCAACGCAAGACCGTCGCCCACTATGAAGACTATAGCAATGCCTTTCTCGGCCTGGAAGCCGCTATCGCCCGCAGCAAGGTGGAAATCGAAAACGGGGAAGACGGCATTATCGGCATGGATGGCTGGCAGCCTGTCTACAGAAAAGACAATAAGCTACTCCTGCCTGATTTTGATTCTGACGACGTAACGCCTCAAACCCTGGCTTCCATGGAAGAGGTGGAATTCGCCGCCTATACGGTGACATGGTCTGGCGATGGTCGTGACAACAACGCAAACGGCCTGGTGGATGATGCCACTGAAGAAGACATGTATACCGTCTATGCGATGGGACGAAAAGGAGCCGCCACCCGTCGCGCGGAAGTCAACTTTCGCGGCAACAACGTCAACGTCTGGCAAAACGCTGTCTTTGCGGGGCCCGGCGAAGTGGGCGGATTAATCAGCGGCAGTGTGAATGCCCGGGGCTCGGTTCACATGTTGGGCGACAACTTACTGGGTGGCGTCATCGGGCTGGCTACATTGGGCCTGGGCGGCACCACAACCATACGCAACAATTACCTGGGCATCCCCAACATCTTTGTCGGGCGTGTCCCTCCCTTGCCACAGACGATTGTCGAAGGTGAGACCGTCGAGACCCTCGGTGCCACCCTCCGGGCGAAGGGGGGGATTCTCGGACTTTCCGCTACATCGACCTTGGGCGATCCACAAACCATAGGCAATACGGTCAAGGAGACTCTCGACGCCGTCTTTGTAACGGACGGATGGATCGGTGACGCCGTGATTCCCGATGGAAACCGGGGCGATCCCACCAATGTCTATAGTGATAACGGTTGGGATGCGCTCTACGATCTGGCCGACAAGGTGGTTTTTCCGCTCCTCGATGGCCCCTGGCGAAATGACCAGACGGGTGCGGAGCTGACCAATCCCGACACGGGTAGTCCGTATAAGCATGAAGAGTACTTTACCGAAGTATTGGTGGGTGATCCCAGCGATCCGCTCGACGGTATCTACACGGGCGATATTGCTATCAATACCCAATCGGAGCACTTCTATTGGAACGCGACCACTGGCGAGCAAATGCAGGGCACCCTGCCAGGCACGTCACCGCCTAAGACGGATGACTACATCCTCTTTGACAAGAACAAGGACGTATTGGAAATCAGTGGTCAGATCGTGATCGACGGCAACTTGAAATTCCAAGGTAAAGGAACACAGAAAACTATCTACTACACCGGAAAAGGTGCCATTCTTGTCACGGGAGATGTACAGATCGATTCCCACCTGCTGAGTGTCAACGACGGGGATCCCACCCAAGGCGAAGGCAGCTTTCCGGTCAACAATGCCCTCGGCATTATGGCGGGCAAGAAGATTGTCCTTGGTTCCGGCCTCCTGGATCTTATTTTTAGATCCGAGCTGAATATCATGGGCGCCTTCTACGCGGGAACAAGCATTACCTCGCTGAAGAAAACCAATGTCGCCGGCACCCTGGTTTCTAACTATTTTGACCTGACGCTGAACCCACCGGCGGTCTATGAAGTACCCGCCCTGGGAAAAAACCTCCCCGAAGGCATGATTGGCGATTACCCTATTACGGCGATTGCCCAGCTATCCTGGAGAGAACTCGATACATGAATCAGGCCGACGTTGGACGTTGGCTGAAACGCAATTGGCTTATAGTGTCCCTTCTCGTTGCCATTGCTGCGGCCCTGTCCTGGCGCCCCAATGGCCCGGACACGGAGGCTGTGGAACCCGCGCCTGCATCTGCACCGATCGAGACTACGGAAACAAACGCACCACCACCGCAAGATGTTCTCCAGAAGCAACTGGACGACACGCTGCTGCAACAAGAGAAACAACGACAGCTCCGTCACGACGCGAAATCTCAGATTGACGAACATCTGGCCGTGCTGGATACCGGCATCACCCGCGACGAATATGCCACCCGCATGTGTGCCCTCGGAAATCTCTACCAGCAGAGAATACTGGATTTCGAAACAGCGGCCACCTACTACGAAGTGCTCCTCGACAACTACTCCGATTGGTCTGGTATCAACGGCGTCTACTTTCAATTGATTGCCTGCTACACCCAGTTGGAAGACTTTCCGAGCTTGCGCCTCCTCTATCGCCGTATGCTCGAGTTTTTTCCGGAAGATAGTATCGAATATAAGTATGCAGCCACCATGCTGGAAGACCAGCTGTAGCCTCCCGCCCCCGACATCGCCCAATAGACCCACCCCTTCACATTTTTCTCCGCTTCCAATTGTCCGTCAAGAGTTAATTTTAACTTGGGTGCGCCTGCGCATCGCCGGCCGGACAACAACCCGTCGGGCTCCTTCATCTCACGCACTCCGTCATTGATGAACAAGGATCACCGACAGGAACGGCGATAAGAGTTTGTCTCTTCTGAATTACTTCCATCGCGAAAAATAATAATCACTTTACAACCATGCGGTTCTTCCGGGTATATGGGTCACGGCCTATCCAACTTTAATCGTATTGAGTTTGTGGCCCGCTTCTTGCTTTAGTTCGGTGCGCTTTGGGAGAGGGGCATAGGTGATGAGGATGAAGGCTATGAACGTACGATGGAAACGAACGGGAACGCTCGCATTGATTACGGCCGCATGTTGGACACCAGCATCCACCGCACTGACGATTGTGGGGGGCAGTAATTACTTAACAAGTCGCGCCCCCATCGTTGTGGATCTGACGCCCTTTGGAAACCCCGGCGGCCTGACCCACATCGAACTGGAAGGCATTCCCGCCGGTCCCGGTGACAGTGATACCATCATACGGCGTCTACACGATGCTTCGTTAAGCCTTCCCGGGGATACGGACGTGGTTGATGTTGAGCTGGTCGGACTTTCTCTTCAAAGCGTGAACCCCGTTTCCGTTGGTGGCGAATACTATCAGGTCATGGTCACCCTCAACCCGATCATGCCAACGCTCGGTCAAATGGAAATCACCCTGGATGACGCGACCCTACCTGCGGGCACCTTTACCGCCTTCTTCGATTTGTTTGTGGAGCTCGCCCTGGTAGAGCCCTCAAGCCACGCCGTCATCCAACGCCTGGCCGGGTTGCCTGCGCTGCACGTGGAAGGCTCCGGATACTGGACGTCGCGCGCGCCCGACGGCGCCCTGACTATCATCGGCGCGCCCGGAAGCCCCACCGCAAATACCCACGATCCTCTTTCCTCGGGACTCTTTGATTTCTACATTGAAGACTTCGTTTTCGACGACGGGACGAATGAAGCCTCGCTAACCTATGCAAAAAACTCTGTCGTCCCGGAACCGGGAACGGCAACACTGCTATGCCTGGGCGCATTGGGTATGGGCATAAAAAGACGGTGGCATCAGGGGTAAAGGAAGCCATCCACCACGTCGAAGCGCCCTTGGGAGGCGCTTTGCACAACGGTGGACCTGATGACACTATGGGGTAACACCCGCGTGGCTGGTACGCACCATCGCCACGCGGGTGTTCTTTTGTCCTCTCCCAGTCGGGCAAGACAACGGACGTACCCCGTCTATTTCCAAGAAGGCGCGTATCAACGGACCTTATCGTGGCTTCGTGCAGGATAGTATCCATATACTGAATAGTGGGCCTGGCGAACCAATCGTTCTCAGCACTTGGGAAAGGTCCTCCCGAAAGATCAGCAACCCGTCTGGGTGGCACGGACAAGTCTGCAAGACTTGCCCGTGAAAAGCTCCATAGTTCTTCCCTTTGCCATAGAGAGAATTCAGAATACTGAGTGCAAATTCACGTTTGATCACCCATACAAAAACCGCGTCCGAAAGAACTCGGACGCGGTCGACTAATCTTCAAATTTTCTGCGGGCGTATTAGGCGCGGATACCACGCTTGCGCATGACCAATCCGACCAGACCAAGACCCAGAAGTGTCATGGTAGCAGGTTCCGGAACGGGCGCATTGGGATTATTCGGGTTCTGGGGATCCAGCGTACCAGTGATGCTGATTTCGGAATAGTCCAAAACCCACGCGTCAAACTGATAGAAGGTCCGGATTTCCAGCGTGTTGGAACCGTTGAGAAGATTCGTGTAGGCGGACAGGTCGAATACATCCTCGTGCGCATAATTCGCGAATCGGATTTCACCGTCCGTGAGGTCGCCAACATAGCTGCCATCAATGTAGACCTGGCTGGCTACGAAAAGGCCCAGTCCCTGGCCACCACTGAATACGGTCAGCGACGCGCTGGTGATGTTGGTCAGGCCGGAAAGGTCATAAACGTGGCTCCACGACTGGGTACCGAATACCCACCGGTCAGTAAAGCCTTCGTCGTCTGCCTCGGTAGCAACTTCCCAGGGCCAGAAGAATTCACCGTCCTGGATACCCGTACCAAAACCATCCTTGTCGCCGTAGAGATCCGTGATAGTCGTAGCCGTTGCCGAAACGGTCAGTATCATGGCAGCAAGGATTGTGGAGATAGCGGTACATTTCTTAAGCATTCATTGTTTCCTTCGTGTTCTTAGGTTACTCAACCATTCCACCGGCTCTTGCCGGGAATGGATAGTTTAGATTGGGGAGGGTAGTTTCACCCGATGCGAACCGTACATAGCAAGTATCGCGCCTAAAATCAATACCCACCAATTCTATTGTAAACCAACACAAAAGGCCCACCCAGCCCCGTCGGAATGAATAGAATGTGTCTATCGCTTGATATTATCTTATTCAGTACTGAACAACTAATGATCCGGTATTTATTGTTTTATGAGCTGGATATTCCCCGTATTTCGGTTTTTTTGCGGTCATGGCACACGAAACATTGAGAATACACCGGAAATAACGAGAAGTGAGGCGTCCTCGACCGAATCCGTCGTCACGTCCCAGCGAAATACATGCAATTTCCCGTGGGAGACGCCAAATAGTGCCAAAGAAAGAGAGGGCGTACCGATACGCAGATTGCCCCCCGCACAACACGGCAGCCGACCTTAGATCGCCGAAAATCACGGTCAACTTATTAAAGTCACCGTCGATTTGCCCCATAGGCTTCGATATTCAGATTTACTTCCCCCTGGTGCCCAAAATTCGGTACTTTCTTGTTTTTCCGCAACAATTTATTGGACACAACCTCCACAACAAATTAGCCCCGTATATTTTTCAGCGCCGTCATCTCCGCGTCGTAGATCCGCCGTGGTGGAAACGGGGACTTCCAAAAATAACGTGAGTAGTTAAGGCGACCGTATTGGATTGAAGCGTACGGTGGGGTGCCACGGACAAGCCCGCCAGGGTTTGCCCGTGCTGGGACGGGAAGGCTACCCAACCTCGCTAGTGAATTAAATGGTGGCTTGCGTATTGAATAAAGGATTCATATGCAATGCTCCGTTCACCAAAATGAGCACGGGCAAGCCCTGAGGGCTTGTCCGTGGCACCCAATAATTCCCGATATGTCAACGGGTACGCCGGCAATGACAACATCTTGTAAATTGCCTTGTTGAAAGCTGCCGCCCTTTTGGGAAGTCCCGCCTGCGCGGGAATGACATAGGGTCGACGGTTGCTCCCCCCCCTCCCCGGGTTACTTACTCTCCAGCGCCGTAGACATGGCCTCGGCAAAGGCTTTCCCCAAGGCCCACTGCCCCGCGGCATTGTAGTGAACCGTGTCATCCGCCAGGCCCATCCCCTCGGTGGGGACCATAGTGGCCCATTCCCAGGAATCCGAATGGCCCGAGCCATGGTCGAGGTTGGACTGCGAAGCTCGCACGTCGCTGCGATTGGTAAATCGCTCCAATGCGGGCTCATGGGGTAAGACCTGACCATAGACCAGCGGGCACAGGTCGGCACCTATATCTTCGAGGAGTCGGAGGTGCCACTGTTTCAGGCTCGTCGCGTAGGCCCTGGCCGGAATTTCATGCTTGGCATCGGCCTCACCCTGCATCCACAAAATGCCACGCACCCGATAGTCAATGCCTGCGTTTTTGAGATGAGCAAGGGCAGGGCGCACCACGTTGAGCAAGTTCTGGTGGAGCGTGCCGGCATTGGGGTCGCCGGGCTTCTCTCCGGGATAAAAGGTCTCTCGTCCTGGCCCCGGAGCCTCTCCCAACCACTTTTGATTGTCCCAGCCCCCATGCAATGGTCGCCCCCCAACGGCATACTTAATGAGATAGATGGATGCTTCCGGATGGGCGTTGGTATAGGTGGCAGCGAAGGCCAATTCGGGACCGAAGCGTTCGGGGCGTTTGCCGGTCGGGGTTGTTCCGGGAACATAGTCTTCAAACCCATTGCCGGCCCAGAACCGGGCATGGGGAACGGGAGCCCGTTGCGTCTCAGGCAGATCGTCTAGTTGGGCGGCACCTACCATATTGGATTGGCCGGAGAATATGAATACGTCTACGGGATCGGCGAAGGTAAAGACGCACAGCATCGTCGTCATCGCAACTATGGTGAGGCGCAGCATGGAGACCCTTTCTGTTTCGTATGGTGAAACGTAAATGCCCTTCCATTTTATGGGATTCACGACGTAGATTAACAGACAGCGAAAGCCCCCGACTTTACACAATAGATTGGGCAACCGTGTGCTTTGCAAGACGCCTGCCAGACCGACAGGTGACAACGCTGGGTTCATTTGACACAATGCCTGAGGTGCGCAACAAGATGCCGCACGTGGTAAACGTCCCGAACACCGCGGATTTACAGAAATTCCAACCGGACATCATCGGATTTAAGGCCGAAGATACCCTCCTTTTGGGTGCGTCACTTCGTGAAAGAAAGAGCATTCCCGTCGACGGCGATTCAGAGGGAAATGTTCGTGTCGATCTTCGCAGCGCGCAGCGGCCGATAACATTGGAATTGCACATTGCCAATCAAGAGAATCTATTCCTTACGGAGCCGATTTCACTGGAATGATTGCAGGAGGAATTCCAGGAAGTGAGTAGTCTCGTAAAGACTACGCAAAAGCTTGCGAAACACTGCTCCCGCCGGGCCTTTGAGCAGGGTAGGCAACCTCGTGGTGACGGGCTTAGCGCACCGTGTTATGAACGTTGTTCGTCGTCCTTTTTTCGCTGGGGCGGGTGTGGTAGATTGCAGTCTTACTCGCATCATCGTGTGCAGTGGTCGTTGTGCGAGGCGCAGAAATAATTTATAGGGGCCGTCCATGGTTTCTCCAGCGCTCAACAGGTCATTTTATAGGAGAATGTGATGTACAACTCTAATAAAGAATCGAGCAACTATATCAGGACTTGGATTGTCGTGATAGGGGTACTCGTTGGCTCTATTGCTACGGGGTACGCGCAAGATGCAATTGATGAGCGTTTAGACAGCTATATCGATGACATAGAAAGTGGTGTTGAAAGCCGTGGACTGGAGGGCATTTCTGGACTTTCGGCGTTGCTTCAACCCGAAATAGAGGAACTTCGCGGGCCGCAGAGAAATCCTGGTATCGACCAGTCCCTGGAGGGAATCCTTCCCAGCGTAGTCGAAGCCGTTTCACATGAGGATAGTAGAGGGATTGCGTTGAACGCACTGGGCTCAATCGCGCAATTAATCGGCCCAGAGCATGCCAAGGCGTACAAGTCCATAGAAGATCACCTTTTCATGGCGATGACCAACCGGAGTTACGAAGTAAGACATCGGGATACTGCGGGTCTGGCGCTTGAAGGTCTATCGGAATTGCATGAGACCACGGTTACTGATATCGCAAATTCAGCAAGGAGTGAGCCCAATCCATCCAAGAGCCTATTTAGTCTTCTGGCGAAGAACTGCAATCGCTATGAGGTCGCGCGGAAAGCACTGCTCAAACTTTCCAAGGATACTGACAGCCGAAAACGGATGCTCGTCGCGAGAGAATTGGTCTTAACACGGGAACCCGGCGATGCGCTTATAGAACAATTGGCCAATCTCGCCCAGAGCGATAGCGACGATTCGGTTCGCTTTTCGGCGATCTGGACGCTACGGTCCGGCTATACATTAAGCCCCGAATTGTCGAGCCGGCTTGTGACCACATTAGCCAAAGTTATTCCAAATACTGCAGAACCGCTCCAGAATAGACAGGCGGCCATCGGCACCCTGTCCAGATTAGTACAAACGGAACCGAAGTATCTTTCCGTGTTGGCGGAAATATGCCAGGATGAAAGCATCGCTTCTTCACTGAGAGGGGATGCAATTGCCATGCTTCCATGGGCCTCAAGGTATTCATCCGAAGTTCGACCAATTATTGAAGCGATTGCACAAGATGAAGATAAAATAATACGGGGTGCAGGCGAGCGCGGACTCAAGATCATGGATAGAGATTCACGGTATACTCGAGAAACTCCGCTCCCCGGTATGCGCCGGGCCTTTGAGCCGCGTTGACGGAGTCGTGGTGCCGGGCTTACCGCACCACATCACACAGCGGGACAATCGCCACCTGTGTCACCCCGCTGGGGTTCTTTTTCGGGGGGATGGTGAACCCAGGGCTCGTTTCGCTTCGCGCCTGGGCCAGGGTATGCCGCTCCTTCGGAGCTGATGGCCCTGGCCTTTTCTCGCTGGAGCGGGTCTGGTACA
>CAXBPH010000006.1:0-51230 GCA_963977445.1 uncultured bacterium
GGTAGGCGACATTTGTTTTGCGAGGTATGCTTAGACAGTCGGGGCCGTCCCCCCGGGGGTGATCGCACTCAGGGGGAACAGCCCCGACCAGCAACGTCCTCCACCCTACCCGCGAGGTCTCCGGCACCAAGACAGCATGACCCTACCACCACACGTATCAGGTCGGTGCAGTCCCCGCACCGGGGACTGCACCGACGTAGTGTGTGTCTATTTTGCGAGGCTTACCTCGTGGTTGGTAGGCGACATTTGTTTTGCGAGGTATGCTTAGACAGTCGGGGCCGTCCCCCCGAGGGTGATCGCACTCAGGGGGAACAGCCCCGACCAGCAACGTCCTCCAGCCTACCCGCGAGGTCTCCGGCACCAAAACATCATTACCCTACCACCAGATGCATCAGGTCGGTGCAGTCCCCGGGGATTCCTCGGCGATGTATTCGTATAGATGGGGCCAGTTTATTGACCTTTTTCCTTTCCCTCGCGTATCATGAGCGCCCGCGAATACCCACCCGATTTTCCGATTACTGGAGGAAAGACCAATGGAATACCGTATCGAAAAAGACACCATGGGCGAGATGCAGGTTCCCGTGGACCGCTATTATGGCTGCCAGACGGCGCGCTCGATTGTGAACTTCAAAATCGGTACGGAAATCATGCCCCGTGAGATGATCCGGGCCCTGGGTATCCTGAAAAAAGCGGCGGCCCTCACCAATAACGGGTTGGGCCTGCTCGCCGACGACCTTTGCGCAGTCATTTGTCAGGCTGCCGACGAAGTCATCGACGGCAAACTGGATGAGCATTTCCCCCTCGTGGTGTGGCAGACCGGCAGCGGCACCCAGACCAACATGAACAGCAACGAGGTCATCGCCAATCGCGCCATCGAGATCATGGGCGGCACCCTGGGCAGCAAGAGCCCGGTCCACCCCAATGACCACGTGAACATGTCCCAGTCCTCCAACGACACCTTTCCCACGGCCATGAGCATTGCCGCCGTGGAGCAGATTCACAATCGCCTTATTCCGGCCCTTCAGGATTTGCAGGAAGTCATTGCGGCCAAATCCGAGGCCTTTGCCGACATCATCAAGATTGGTCGCACCCACCTCATGGATGCGACGCCCCTGACCCTGGGCCAGGAGTTCTCGGGTTATGCCCAGCAAGTGGCCAATGGCGTAGCCCGGATTAACCAGACCCTGCCCATGCTCGCGGAGCTGGCCCTGGGCGGCACGGCGGTGGGCACCGGATTGAACACGAAAAAAGGCTACGACGAGAAAGTGGCCGACCAGATTGCGGAACTTACGGGCCTGCCCTTCAGCACGGCACCCAACAAATTTGAAGCCCTCGCCGCTCACGATGCCATGGTCATGACCTCCGGTGCCCTCAAAACCATCGCGTGCAGCTTCATGAAAATCGCTAACGACGTTCGCTGGCTGGGTAGTGGCCCCCGCTGTGGTATTGGCGAAATCATGCTACCCGAGAACGAGCCCGGCTCCTCCATCATGCCCGGTAAGGTCAACCCGACCCAATGCGAAGCCATCACCATGGTGGCCGCCCAGGTCATGGGCAACGACACCACAGTCAACGTGGCGGGCGCGTCGGGCAACTTTGAACTCAACGTCTTCAAGCCCGTTATCATCCACAATGTGCTGCAGTCGATTCGCCTCCTGGCCGATGCGGCCGATTCCTTCCGGGAAAACTGTTTTGTGGGCATCGAGCCCAACCGGAAGAACATTCAGGCCCATTTGAACAATTCCCTCATGCTGGTGACGGCCCTCAATCGCCATATCGGCTATGACAGTGCCGCCAAAATCGCGAAGACAGCCCATGCCAACGGGACCACCTTGAAGGAAGAGACCATAAACCTCGGCCTCCTGAGTGAAGAAGAATTCGACAAGGCAGTGGATCCGAGCAAGATGATCGGCCCCTCCGACGACTGAGGCGTTCATGAATTCTAATGCCACCCTGACGGGGTCTTCAGCGGCCCCGTCGGGGTTCATTTGGGCACTCTTGACAAGAATAGGCAAAGTGCTCGACATATATGTCGAAAATTTGACACTCCTGTAAACCTATTGTAAATATTGGGTTTACGACTAAAATTTCGCTGAATTCACATCAATTTTCTTGGACTTTTGGCGGATCACTCGGGTACAATCCGGTTGTCCGTGAGGGGTGCCAAAATCCCGACACGGACGACCTACCGGATGCGCAGAAGCCATGCGTGCTTTTTCTTCTGCGGCGCAGTTCCAACCGTAAAAATCCGATGGATGGTGTTAGAACGAACGCAAGGAGGCATTACCATGAGCGAAGATCTGCTTAGAGAAATTCTCGGCAACGCCAATAAGAATGATACCTTTCGGCAATTACTTGTCCGTGCCCAGGACGCCAACGCGCTGGTGCAGGTATTTTCGAATCCCCACAATCTCGATGAAAGCGTCATCGGCTATGTGCGCAGTGTCGGTCCCGACACCTGCACCATGGAAGAAATGCGCTTCACGGGCGAGGTGGATGGAAACAACACGTTTTTCATGCGGGACGTAATAGAAATTGCTACGGACACCCGCCTCCTACGCCGCATCGAGCTCCTTCAGGAACGCTCCGAAGGCGTGGAGATGGATGATGATGATGACGACGGGCTGTCACCGGAAGTGCCTGATTGCATCACCGCCGAACTGGAGCATGCCCAGGCACGCCGTGAGATGGTCAATTGTAAGATTGCCACGCCCCGCGATTTTCGCCATGTTTCGGGCTTTGTACGCGCCGTCCTCAATGGTTATGCGGAAATCGAGCTCATTACCATGGAAGGGGATCCCGACGGGATCGCAACCATCCGTGTGAGCGATATCACCAGTGTGTACCGCAATGAAAAGCGTCAACTGGCCGCCATGCTCTTCCACAGTGAACGGGATCGTCTCTATCCTGAACTCGGTTAATCCCGACCATCACCCTCGCTGAGGTTATATATATAGAAAAGGCCCTGGAATCTGTTCCAGGGCCTTTTCGCTATCTTCGGGCCTGGCGAGCCGCCCAGGCTACGTTGGAGACCCGTTAGCGACACACGGTGGGGCAGCCTTTCCCCGGATATGCATGCCATCGTGATCCAATGGGTGGGCATGAGGTAAAATACCCCCCTTTGCATTTTTCCCTAAACGACCAGCACGGGTTCACTAAACCATGTCTCCTGAAAACCAATTCAATCGCACCCTCGTTACCAGCGCCCTGCCCTATGCCAACGGGCACATCCACCTGGGCCACATCGCGGGGGCCTACCTCCCTGCCGATGTCTATGTTCGCTATATGCGGCAGCGCGGTGAAAAGATACTCTACATTGGCGGTTCCGACGAATATGGTGTGCCGATTACGCTGAGTGCCCTGAAAGAAGGCATCAGCCCCCAGGACGTGATTGACCGCTACCACACGGCCAATAAGGACGCCTTTGCCCGTCTGGGCATCTCCTACGATATCTACGGCCGCACGTCGTGGGAACTCCACAACGACACGACCCAGAAATTCTTCACCAAGCTCTATGACGATGGATTTATCCACCAGGAAGATATCGAGCTGTGGTATTCAGAGAAGTCCGACCGCTATCTGCCCGATCGCTATGTGACAGGCACGTGCCCCAAGTGTGGCACCGAAGGGGCCAACGGCGACGAATGCGAGAGTTGTGGGGCCCAGTATTCGCCCCAGGACCTGGTGAATCCCATCGCCAATATCCCTGGTGATGCATCCTCGCCTATTCTGAAGAATTCCCGCCACTGGTTCCTCGATTTGCCCAAGTTTCAGGCAGGCCTCAAGGACTGGCTCGATACCCACCCCGAATGGCGCGCCAATGTGAAGGGTATCGCCTACAGCTGGGTCGATGACCTTCGTTCCCGCTGTATTACCCGCGACACCGATTGGGGCGTACCCATTCCCCTCGATACGCCTGAGGTGAAGGGTAAGAAAATCTACGTGTGGTTTGATGCGCCTATCGGCTATGTGACCAACACGCGCCAATGGGGTATCGACACCCTGGGTGATGAAAACGCCTGGGAAGGCTGGTGGAAACAGCAGGACACCCGCCTCCTCCACTTTATCGGTAAAGACAACGTGCCCTTCCACGCCGTAATTTTTCCGGCCATGCTGCAGGGTCAGGGCGACTATGTCCTGGCCGATCATGTGGTGGGTAACGAATACCTCAATATCGTGAACCGCCAGACCGGAAAATCGGAAAAAGGCTCCAAGTCTAAGGGGAATATGATTTCGGTGAAATGGGCCCTGGAGCACTTTGCCCCCGACGCGTTGCGCTATTATCTTTGCGCCAATGCACCCGAATCCAAAGACGCCGATTTCGACTGGGACGAATTCATGCAGCGCTACAACGGCGAGTTGTGTGACGTGGTGGGCAATTTCTGCCACCGCTCCCTTACGATGACGGTGAAAAACTTTGATGGCCAGGTGCCCCAGGCGGGTGAACTGGACGACGAAGATAAGGCCATGCTGGCGGCCATTCCCGCCGGCCTGGACGCCATTGCCGAATCCCTGGAAATCTTCCGATTCCGGCAGGCCCTGGAACGCTTTATTGATTTAGGACGTCAGGCCAACGTCTATTTCGATAGCAAGGCCCCCTGGACGACCCGAAAGACGGACATCGAACGGACGGGCACGACACTCTATGTGTGTTGCCAGATTGTTCATGCCCTGTGCCACGCCATGGCCCCCTTTATGCCCGATGGTGCCAACAAGCTTGCGGGTATTCTGAACGTCACCCTGGCGACGGGAGGTCCTGATGGCGGCGAAGATGGCTGGAACGCCGGCAAGAATCTGTTGCCCGCTGGCGCACCGCTGGCCACCCCGGAAGTGCTCTTTCCCAAGATCGATAAAGATGAGCTTGCGGCCCTGGCCCAGTTACATCTGGATGGAAACGCCTTTTAACTTCATCGCATGACCATTCGGCGCGCCTGACAGTAATGTTGGGCGCGCCGATTTTCTTTGGCTGGGATGCTTGCTTCCCCGGTCTTATTCGGTAACGGGAATGGCCTGGATTTCACCCGTACCCACGACGTCACTACCCAGCGCCTTCTGGAGGCTGGCATAGGCAACGTAGTAGTCACGGATGGCCTGTACCAGGGCCGTCTTCGCCTGGGTGTGGACCAGGGCAGCGTCGATAATCTCCGTCTGGGTGCCGAAGCCTTCCTGGTAGCGGAGTTTGGCAAGACGCACGCTCTCTTCGGCCAGGCCGACGTTTTCCTGGTCGGTTCCCATGGCCACCGTCGATTCCCGCAGGCGAATGAGGGACTGCTCCACGTCGAGGGCCACGAGGCGTTCCATATCGGCGTGTTGAAGGCGAAGTCCTTCGATGCGCGCCCGGGCTTCACCCCGTTCATGTTTGCGCTGGCCCCCGAGGTAGAGGTCCCACTGGGCCCCCACGCTGAATTGCCATCCGTCGGGCATAACCTGACCGCCATTTTCCACGTTTATCCAGGACACCGTGGCAGCGGCCTGGGGCAGGTATTTCCCTTTCACGACTCTGGCTTGCTGCTGACCGGCGGCGAGTGCATCGGCGAAGGCCATCAATTCGGGGCGCTGTTGTTGGGCGGCCGCTTTGAGCTCGTCTGCGGTCCGGTCCACCGATTCCAGGGGCAGATTTCGGTCGTAGGTGAGGGGCTGGCCGTCGGGCAGGGCCAGGAGACGGCGTAGATTGAGGTCGGCCAATTGGGCCGCGGACTGGGCGGCCGCTACGTCGGCCTGTCGCGCACCCACTTCGGTTTTCGCACGCAATACCTCGAAGGGCGTCACGGCCCCATCGCTTTCGAGGGCCTCCGTGTCTTCCAGGTGCCGCTGAAACACGGTGAGCGCCTCGTTGGCCACGTTTTCCAGCGCGTGGGCCAGGAGAGCATCGTGGTAAGCCATACGGGCCTGGTAGGCGATTTCCGTGCGCACGGCTTCGCTTCGCCACCCTTCGGAAGTGGCCAGGTAGGTCGACGCCTTGATACCAGCCTCAATCTGACCACCGGCATAGAGCACCTGGGTGACGGTAAGGCCTGTGGTGGACGTTCCTTTTTCTGGTGCGTAGCCATCGGCACCGATGAGTCGCCGCACGGCGGGCCGGCCTATCGCCGAATCCAGTCCGTCTATATAGGTGTAGGCCCACTGGGCTTTCACTTCTGGCCGTCGGCGGGAGCGTGCTTGACCCGTTTGGGCTTCGCGAATCGCGATTTCCGTTTCGGCCACGAGGACTTGTGCATTTTGTTCGAGCGCGCGGGTGACACAGCCCGCCAGATCAAGGGCGAGGGGTTCCAGGCCGTCGATAGCCTCGTCATCACTATGGTATGCTCCGGGCACCGCCAGAATGGGCGCTACATTTTCAAGGAGCTGATCCAATTCTCCCGTTGCCGTTGATTCGGCGGTCGCGGCGGGTGCTGCAATGAGCGCGCACAGGATGAGGCTATTCGTGAGTTTTCGCATGGGCGGGGATTCCGGGCTGGTTGGCTTGGGGTGGCACGATCCCTTGCGGGTCCACCATGGCGTTATGATGCAATCTTAATGGGAGCGGTGACGGGCAGTCAACGAAGCTTCCCCATGACCAATAGGACGGAGCAGTACACATGAGCGAACTTATTGTGGTCCGCCACGGCCAGGCCTCGTTTCTTTCCGACGATTATGACCGATTATCCGAGTTGGGTAAGGTGCAATCCCAACGGCTGGGGTCCTATTGGGCCACACAGGAGCTATTGCCGACGCGGATGGTCGTAGGTCCCCGCCGTCGCCATCGGGAAACGGCCGATGCGCTGATAGCGGCCCTCGAAGCGGGTGGCCAGACGGCACCGGAGCCGATCTACGACGACCGTCTTGATGAATTCGACTGGGACGGCCTGATGGGCTATGCCAACAGCACCCTTTCCGTGGCGGAGCCGGAAATTGCGGCCTTGAAAGCGGCCTTTGAAGGCACGGATGACGTGGGTGCCAAGCGACGTACCATTCAACATTATATGGAAGGGGTCATGGCCCATTGGATAACCGGCTCTTTTCACGAAGAAGGACTGGAGACCTGGAAGGACTTCTGCAGCCGCGTCGAGGTGGCCATGCGCGTCCACACGGCGGATTCGCCCCGGGGCAGCCGCGTGGTGTTTGTAACCTCCGGTGGCGTGGCGGCGGTCACGGCGGGGCGGGTTCTCGGGGTATCGGCCGAAAAAACCGTGGGCCTTATCTGGACCCTGCGCAACAGCGCGCTCGTGGAATACCTCTATCACGGAACGCAGATTTCGCTGAGTAGTTTTAACAACGCGCCCCATCTGGATGAGAAGGCGATGTGGACCTACCGATAGAGGGTCGCCGAGTCCGTTGTTCATTTCGTCCAGACAAAAAAAGAAACGCCATAACAATGGGACTCGTCATGGCGCCACTCTAGGAGGTTCACGTTTTACAACTCAGGTAGAAAGCGCTGGGACGGCACCTTCAACCATTCAATTGTTGTAACCCGCGTAAGTTTTGACTTCCGTGTCATTCTGTCGCTTCAACATCCTTGTTTCAGCCTCGTACTAAATGTATCGGCACCTCGGTGGAAAGCTTTAGGAGGAATCTCTGGCCATTCTGTTTTTCCGGCACGAAGATAAATGGCACCAAATCGCCTTATATTTCGAGTTGCGTAATTGAACGGTTACTTCGATTCCAGAAGATCGAGCTTAGACAAGATCTCTTCTATCTTGTCCAGGAACATTTTAGACTCGTAGTAGTTCACGAATGCTTTTCTCGCGTTTTCAACGATCTTCAAACGCTCGTCTTCGTGCTCTAGATAGTAGATACACTTTTCTTTCAGATCACTCAGATCCCATTTGACCGACACATAGGTCTCGTCGGGGATAAGAATATCTGGAACCGTATCGATATGCTCTACACACGGCTTAATCAGCAGTGCGCCAAAATACATGGCTTCGTAGTCTTTCGGTGTATATTCGCACCAACCCGACGGCGAGACAAAAATCCGGCTATTGCGCATTTCCCGATAGTAGTCGGAAAAGCCGACTTTCTTGATTGACGACACCACGTTGTAGGTACTGGGTAAGTCGTTACAAACGGCAATGGCCTTTTCCCGATGCATCTTGGTCCAACCCTTATACAGGGCTGCCCGACAATACACGTCAATCGGTTTGTCCACCTTGTTTATTTTGCGGAGGATGTCGTCACGCACCGTTCGCATCAGGGAGAATATTCTCTTGTGCTTTTTGTCCTTTGCCCACAACACGAAGGATTCCCGACCTTCCGCAAGGTAAATCAATCGTTTCCAGAGGCCAAAATTCCACCCGACGAGCAGTTTGTGATAATCCTCGGGCAAAATCTGCGACTGGAACATGTTGGTCCAGATTTCGTTGGTGATGGATTCTTCGAGACCATTCTTAACGAAGTAATCGGTGATCTGCGAACCCCCAATGTACTTCTTCTCATAGTCTGACATGTCCCGGTTGATATATTGTTTTAAAAACAAATCAACATAGGGCACCGACTCAAATTGCATGCTCTGGTGACCATCGCCATAGTCAAAATGAACGACTTTGGCGTTGCCTTTGATCTTGTTGACCTCAATATAGAAGTCTTCCGTGGCTTCTCGGGCAAGACGATGGGGGGTATTGATAAACAACAAATCGCCATCAAATTTTTTGATGGCGCGAATCTTTTCTTTCAGGTCGTTGGAGACTATTTCCTCGGAAGTAAAACCGAATCGTGCTTCCAGATCATCCTTGTAGTGGATGAAGGGATACATCGAACCGTTACCAAATCCCTCGGTTGACAGTATTAATGCTTTCATAGTTTCCAATCACCTGAGTTTGTCCCATGAGGGCTGACTTGTAAAATTGACCAATCGCCAAAGATTAACCACACCCGGTGCGGCTGGTCCCATAAGTGGCCCGCTTACTCCCCGACTTGTCAAGGCAGTAACCTGAAGCTGCGTTGTTTCAGGAATGAGCGCCTGTGCTTGCACGGTCACGCACCCGAAATTTAAACGCCGTTCCACCATGCTGATTTGGCGATAGACTACTAAGACAAAGCGTATTCATTGTATCCGAAGGTCTTCTGCTATTCAAACCATCAAATGGGCCACAACGCAGATTATTGAACGACCGATAACCGCTTGATACAATGTCACACCGACTGAAGGGATACGTTATGCGTACGCTAATATTTGGAAACAAGGGCCAGTTGGGTCGCGATCTGATGGCCGTGTTTCGTCGCGAATGTGCGGTCAAAGGGTACGATTTACCCGAGGTCAATATTGCTGACGAATCCGCCGTCCAGCCACTGGTCGAGCAATTTGGCCCGGATTTGATCATTAACGCTGCTGCGTACACCAACGTGGAAGCCGCCGAGAATGATCTGGAGGGTGCCTACCTCGCCAACGAGACGGGCGCTCGAAATCTTGCCGAGATTGCATCGCACCATCAGGTGCCGGTCGTCTACATCAGCACCGACTATGTTTTCGACGGAAAAAAGGGTACGCCCTACCTGCCCACCGACCCCATGGCGCCCCTTGGTGTTTATGGGAAGTCCAAAGCAGCGGGCGAACATGCCACCATGGCGGCCAATCCCCGTCATTTCATTCTGCGCACTGCCTGGCTCTATGGCCCCGGTGGCAACAATTTCGTAGAAAAGGTTCTGGCCGCTGCGGCTTCTCGCCCTGAGTTGAAGATAGTTGATGACGAAGTCGGTTCACCAACGCACACCTATGATTTGGCCGAAGTAATCCTTACGTTGGCCAAGACCCAGCACTACGGTGTTTACCATGCGGTCAACACCGGTGCCTGCAATAGATTTGAGTTTGCCCAGGCGTTTCTGGAACTCGGGGGTTCCACCACACCCATTCAGCCCTGTAGCGCGTCCGCGTTTCCTTCTCAGGCTGAACGGCCCGCCTATTCCGTTCTTGACACATCGAGCCTCACTGAGGCCTCAGGTTATACCATGCGTCCGTGGCAAGACGCTCTGGCCCATTACATGGAACGAAGGAACACCCATTCATGAAACGTATACTCGTCACCGGCGGTGCCGGATTTATTGGCTCCGCTTTTGTGCGCTGGCAACTCGCCAACTACCCCGATGTACACATCGTCAATATGGACAAATTGACCTACGCCGGTAATTTGGAGAATGTGGCGGATGTCGATAGTTCGCGCTACACCTTCATCCAAGGGGATATTGCGAATCGCGACGCCATGCTGGCCGCCCTGGAAGGCTGTGACGCCGTTGTAAACTTCGCCGCAGAAACCCACGTGGACCGCAGTATCGCGGGTGCGACCGAATTCCTCCGCACCAACGTGGACGGCGTCTACAATCTGGCCGAATGTGCGAAGATTCTCGGCGTCAGTCGCGTGCTCTTCGTGTCTACCGATGAAGTCTACGGCAGTATCGCGGAAGGCTCTTTTACCGAGACCAGCCCGTTGACGCCCCGGAATCCCTACAGCGCCGCCAAGGCCGGTGGCGAGCTGGTGGGCATGTCCTACTTCCACACCTTCGACCTGCCCGTCATTATTACCCGAGGCTCCAATACTTACGGGCCCTATCAATATCCCGAAAAAGTAATGCCGCTCTTTACCACCAATGCCTTTGATGATCAGCCCCTTCCGCTGTACAAAGGCGGCGAACACAATGTCCGTGACTGGCTCTATGTAGACGATCACGCTTCCGGCGTCGATTGTGCCCTGCGCAACGGCACGCCAGGCCAGGTCTACAATGTGGCGGGTGGCAATGAGCGGGAGAACATCGAGCTCACCCGTAAGATTCTTGCGCTCACCGGCAAAGACGAGTCACTCATTCAGTGGGTGCCCGATCGCCCCGGTCACGATCAACGCTATTCCATCGATGCCAGCAAGCTCAAGGGCCTGGGCTGGCAGCCGGCCATGCCTTGGGAAGAAGGCATGGAAAAGACCGTGGCCTGGTATCGGGACAATGAAACCTGGTGGCGGAAAATTAAATCCGGTGAGTTCCGTGAGTACTACGAACGTCAGTACAGCACACTGAAATCCTGATACCCGCTAATTTCCCAGTTCCTGCGACAGCCCTACTCCGTATTATCGGGGTAGGGCTGTTCCTCATCCCCGAGAAGACGTCCCAATCGCCCGGGATCCAAAAAGTGCCGGTCGGGGGAATATTTTTCCCTGCGGCAGACCAGGTGTCTGCCGGCATCAAATATCTATGGTGCTGGTATGAAATGACTTAAACCCGGCGGTACGTTGTGGTCCGAATCTTGCGTTCGCTCTCCATTATTGGTTGCAAACGTATCGAGGTTCGTTCTATGCGCGTATATGAATTCAATTCGCTGGTCAACGTCAATACGGATGTAAAAAGTACCGCTACCTATACCCGCCTCCCCCTCGGGGCCACACGAAGCTATGACGGGGTTGCGAAAGAGATGCATTCGACGGCCCCGACGCGAACGGATGTGTCCTCCAGCCATCGGGTGCAGGGCGGAGAAAATCTGACGGGTATTGTTCGGGATTTCCTCCAGGCCCAGGGAAAAAATCCGTCCAACAGCGCTATATACGACGGCGTGCGCAAGGTAGCCGGGGCCAATGGCCTTCGGAATGCCAATCTCATCCATCCCGGCCAGGACATTAACCTTTCGGTCCTGCTGGATCGGAGCGCTGCGGTGGATACGACGCCATCAGCAATTCTCGTTCCTTTATCCAGCGCGCCCGCACTTACAGTCACCCCCCTCCCGGCCCCCGTCGCCTCGTTGGCAACGTCCGTCCCCGCTGATCCCCTGCGGGAGCTGGCCCTTACACAAAGCGAAGGCCCCCTGAAAGTGGTCGCCGCGCTGACCCCTGAAGCCCCGTCGAAAACACCGGTTGCGGCAGTCGCCGACGAATCGGATGGGGAAAATGGCGTTGGTGGTGTGCCAGGTGAACGTGCGACACGGTTGCAGCGCCTCCTGAATGGCACGGCCGATGCACTCGCCCTCGTGCGCGATCTTATGGGCGAAAAGAACGCCCCCGACGAATTAACCACACCATCAAATCCCTGGCAACCCATTCTAAACGGTTCTGCCCGAATCAGTTCCAATTATGGCATGCGAAAGGACCCCTTCACGGGTCGCATGTCATTTCACGGGGGTATTGACCTGGCCGCCAAGCGGGGCACCGAGATTACGGCATTCCGCGATGGTGAGGTGACCTTCAGCGGATGGAAAGGGGGCTATGGAAACATGGTCGTCGTTCGCCACGAAGATGGCCTGGAATCGGTCTACGGCCATACGGCAAAGAATCTGGTCACCGTCGGCGATAAGGTCGACGCGGGCACCGTCATCGCCAATGTGGGGTCCACCGGGCGTTCAACGGGCCCCCATCTCCATCTCGAAATGCGTCGCCACGGCAAAGCCATCAATCCCATGCCCCACCTCGAAGATCACCCCGTCCGACTGGCGCAAAACGAATCGGGCAACTGATCCTCCAATAACCCACACAATATTCTGTCTCAGGCGCAACTGGGTACAAAATACCCCGGGATACACTGCGGTATCCCGGGGTTTTTCTATACGCGCTGATTGACCCTATTCGAGTACCAGCTCTACACGGCGATTCTGGGCTTTTTCTGCCGCCGTCTTGTTTTCATTGGTGGGCATGGACTCACCATAGAAGGAAACCACCACACGATCCGCCGGGGCACCACGCTGGATCAGGTAGGCCTGAATCATTTCCGCACGACGTTTTGAAAGGTCCTGGTTCGCCGGCTCGCCCGCGACGCTGTCGGTATGTCCCTTCACATGAAGCTTAAGATTGGGCCATTCCTGAAGGATGTGGACCAAGCCACGGAGGTAGCCTTTGGTCTCGGAAGAGAACGCCGCGCTACCACTGGCGTAGTAGACGGTGTCGAGAATCGCAGGAGAATCCGGCACGCCGTCATAGTCGTGCCAGTTGTTGTGGGTTTCCGGATCGTTGATCTTGAGATCATCCAGATCCAGAACCTTATCCTGATCGTTGTCCGGATCCGGAATACCGTCCTCATCCTCAAAGCCATCTTTGTCTTCCGGTGCCCAGGGAGCGCCGTCTTTCATATCCACAATGCCGTCGCCATCCACATCCTGCGACCAGATGGTATCAATGTCCGCTTCCGCCGAGGGGATACGTGGTCCGGCCTGGGGCCAGTGACGCACTTCAATGAGCTCATGCTCGGCCCGGCTCAACTGATAGCTGGCATCGGCATAGAGCACCGGAGCCACCAGCGCGGCCTTGGCCGGATCGAGTTCGGCAAGACGCCCCTTCACGCGGTCAAAATCAGCCATACAGGCCGCCTTGTCCGCATATTGCTGGAAAGGACCCCGATCGGCAATACCCGACCCTTCGGCGATGGCCTGCTCGGCAAAATCATAGGAAAGTCGGGCATAGTCCCACGAGCCTTTCTGATCATTTTCCGACTTGGAGGCCTTGGCCATCTTCAGGTATTTTGTGGCGGACTGATACTTGAAGGCGGCGTGGTGCTGTGCGCCCACGCGATGGGCCTTCAACACCATGGCTTCCGCCTCATGGATGTCGAAAAACTCAACCTCATGGTAGTCGCGGGCCAGGGGGATTTCGTGCACCCCACGGCTTGTCTGGCAGCCGGCGAGAACCGCCAAGGCACACACGGGCATCATCCATTGAAATTTCATAAACACATTATCCTCTCTTCGGTACGTTTCCTACGGTGGGCCAAAGACCGCCCTGACCCTTTATTCCATGACTCATGGGGTATCACGACAAAGTTTTATCGCACGAAACACGCCCTGAGTCTATTTAGTATTGACAGTAAGGGTGATAACCGTCCGTAATGGGGATTACAAAACGGAACGGTTTATTACTAATCTCGTCGATTGGCAAGAGATAATATGGTGAGAATACCGAAATATGCGCTTAGTGGAATGGGATAAACGGCAGAAAGGTCGCCCTTTGTTCGACAGTGCCAACCCGAATTTCGTAAAATACACAACATCAGGATAGTAGCGAGCGCCAATCTGAAGAAGTAACAGTCTGTGCTGTCGGGGCCGGGGCATAGTATTGTTTTCAGATAGTAAGGCGAACGCACCTGTCGGGCGCGACAATGAGCGCGCCCGTCCACACGTCCATGGCATAGACGATGCCGACCACAACAAAAACAACGACTGGGGAGTACCTAAGCCTTGTCAAACGTGCACCAAGAACCCGACTTGCCCATGAGCGCCGACGGAGAAACCGGGCGATATGAGCGGCGACACATCGTTCGTTATATCAGCCTGAAACTGGCTGCGCTGGGCCTGCCCACCTACACCAAGGCCAGCACCGACTTTCTCGGCCTGACCCATGGGCTGCTCCGTAGCTACAAAGAGAAAAGTCGCCTGCTCTCGAATTACCTCTGTCCCATCGACACCCGTATCCAGCACTTTCTGGACGATTATCTCGCGGCGGAGTCACTCAACGGCTCGTTGCGTCTACCCGGTATTACCTTTACGCTGGACCGGCCCGGTCTGGCCCGGGAGCTTTCTCTTCCTGTTGATGGCAATGAATTTCACAACGACTACGTGGAATCCTATCGCCTGGAACAAGGCGTACTGCACAACCCGAGAAATGACCGCCGCACGACGAAAGGTGTTTTTCACGTAGCTGACGGAGGCCTGCCCGTACCGCTGGACAAACGTGAAGTACCCAGGACGGTGTTTGGCAACCTCGCCATAGCGGCATTGAATCCCCCCCGCTCCCTCACAGAATTACCCTTCTTGTCCGGTCACGGCGAGCCAGCCCACTCCATGGTATCCCTCATGTTGCGCCCGCTGGTGGCTGCCGAGGTACCGGGCGTTTCCCCGGCAAAGACGATGGAAACGCGCTTCCTGGCACCGGGAAGTCTGGTCAGCAACCTCGATTTCGTAGAAACTATCTTCGGCAATGCAGGTGATCCCTCCCTGCCCGAAAACGATGCGGCGTTGGACGTGGAACACTGGAGCGGTCACACGGGCTGCGTCATCCTGGCACCCCACATCACCGCGTGTAAGAAAAAAGACCTGGGATTGCCCCACTACGACGACGCCACCGAACGTCAGCGTCACGACGGTATGTGCTGGAAGGACCCCGAAGAATGTTACAACGATGGTGGTGCCTTCAAGATTACCTGCCGCGATGATCGGGGTATCGTAGTCACCCTCATCGCCGACAACTATTTTGGCTATTGTAAGAAAGAAGTGAAGACCCAACTGAGCTACGCGACCAATCTCTACGGCAATTGCGAAGAAGAGCATGCCGGTGGCGCGCTGGCTTACGCCCGTTTCAATCTGGGCGATAAATTTCATATGGACGCCCGCTTCTCGAAAGACGATCACACTTTTGCGGAAATGGCCTCCAAGTACGGCGACCTGATGGATATCCAGTCCGAAGGATATGGCATTGACCGGCGCTACCCCGACATCATCTATGTGCCCGAAAATGTGCTCATCGATTTGAATGCCCAGAAGGTAAGTTGGCAGCGGGACGGGGTGGAACAATCCATCCTCCTTTCCCCAAACCACACCTACGTAAATCCCGACGGTTACAAAGTGCACATGGAAAAACACCAGGGTGCGCCGTCGTGGCGACTCATTGGCACAGGCGTCGAAGGCACCTTCTGCCACAAACCCTGCACCGTTTCGGGTGGGGGCAAGTCGGAGATCTCGAAATCCCTCCTCGATGCCGTCCACTATGGTCCCTTCTTTGTAGCGGATTATAAAGTGGACTTCGAAAAAGTCGAAGAGATCATGAATCGGGACTACAGCAATCGCTTTGTAGACAAGGCGATCCAGTCCAAAGGTCGCCCCTTGCTCTCAAGCAACCGCTCCCTGGGCTCCGTGATTCGGCTGCTGAGCTATTCAGAAAAAGAATATGTGCCTGAATACAACGGCTGGCTGGAGACGATTCCCGACTACGTAAAGGCCATGGTCTTTATTATCAAGCGTTTCTACCGGCCCGAGTGGGGTGGAGACTGGCAGAGTCATTTCAGTGCCGACATCATCAACGGAAAACCAGGGCATGAGCTCAAATACAACGGCCGCAAACTCGTTGCGGGCTATCTCCGTGTGGGACTCTTGAGTGACGGCTCCTGGCGTACCTATAAACTGCGTCAGGATTTCATGCCCGCTGCAAAAATCCAGAAGGAAGATGATATCTCCGCGTCGGTCGTGGTGCCTGCATCCCAACTGGAATATCTCAATCCCCAATACACCAACGCGAGCGTTAAGATTGTGGGCAATTGCGAAATGCGCCTCTTCCAGCGTCCCGACGAAGCCATTCATCGGGGTTACGATCAGCAAACGGAACGGGATCTGTCGGAAGACAATAATTTCATTTCGAATTTCGCGCCCTTGACCCAGAACGACGCCCAGGAAATGAAACGCCAGATAATTTCCTTCGATGCCTACACCGAGCCCATGCAGTCCTTGATTAACCGCGCGGCATCAGAAAATGGCACCGCATTCTTTGTGTCCTCAGCCCATCCCCGTATTGTGGACGGCGCACCGACCAAGAACCCCCGTTATCTCCAGCTTCGCCCTGATTTGGCTGAACCACGGGAACGTTACCTGGGTGAAGTGGCTACGCGTCTGCACCGTCGGGTACCCATCGATAAACCCGTTATCCAGCCGGTAAATGCTGTGCTGCCCGGGCGTCGTAATAATCCGCCGGACGTCAAAGCAGGTATCCGCCCCCTGGCCGTGTATAACCCCATACACTACCAGGAACTGCCCGAACTGTTTATGGACTTTATCGCGAGCTTGACCGGCAAATCCCCATCGACGACGGGGGCCGGCTCGGAAGGTGCGCTTACCAAGGGCCCCTTCAACTGTCTTACGCCGACCAGCGATCTGAATAACGCGATGGTGTCCTACATTCTGACCGAGTATCACTGCTACTCCACGGCGGCGGGCTATATAGGACCCAACTACCGGGTCGATCATGACGTGAGTCTGTTGATTCCCGAAGTGTGGTGCCGCCTTTCCGAGGCGGAGAGAAATCCAACACGCCTCATCGAAGAAGGCTGTTTTGAAAAGGTGGAAGACTTCGAACACCTCGGCAAAACGGTGTACGCAAGTCGACTGGGCTACCGAATGACCGAAACCTTTTTGCGTCATTATTTCGGCCGTGTCTTCGACAGTCCGTCGTCCGTATTCAACGACGAAATGCTGCGCCCGGAAACCCAGGATATGGACGCCTACATTGACGGCATCAACAATATCGTGGAAGCCCAGCAGCGTTGCGCCCAGGCCTTCTTTGACGACGGCAGCATCGAAGCGGCCTGTCCGCCTCTGGCTGCCCTGCTTCATATCATGGCCCACGGCAACTACGACGGGAAGACGGTCCATGATCCCGAAGTACGGAAACTTTTTACCCTGGAGTATTTGCTGGCGAGCGATTGGTATCAGGAACGGCTCACCATCAAACAGGAGCGTGATCGGGCCCTGTGGGAACGGCATATTGCCCACCTGAAGGATTTCCAGACCAAGGTCAATTTCCACGATGCCGTCGATCAGCTTGATATCGAAGGACGTATCGTTTACGCCAAGGCAGAGCTCGCCAAGGTAAGCGCCCCCGAGTACCTTCATTCTCTCCGGGGAACCCTGGGTGCCGATCCCCTGTATCGAAGAAAGAAATAGTATCCATGAAGTACCTGCTGGCACCCCTCGCGTGCGTGTTGTCGCTGGTGTCCATTGTCGAGCGTGCCGAGACGGAAAGCCCGCCCTTACCGGGGCTATACGTAAACGAGAATGGTGTTATCCAACGATATGGCAAGGCCTACTACGGTGTTGGCGTCAATTACATGGACGCCTTCACCCGGTGCCTGCAGGATCCGAAGGACACAAGCTATCGCGCGGGGTTTGCCACCTTGGCCGACCACGGAATTCCTTTTGCACGGCTGAACTTCGGCGGCTTCTATCCCATCGAGTGGGCCCTGTATCAGGAAGACCCTGAGCGGTACTTCGCCTTGATGGATGGCGTTGTACGCGCGGCGGAGGAATCCGGCGTCGGGCTCATCCCGTCCCTTTTCTGGTGGTCGGCCTGCATCCCCGATCTGGTGGGCGAGCCCCGCAATCGATGGGGCGATCCCGAGAGCAAGACCCACGCCTTCATGCGGCGCTATGTGGGCGAAGTGGTTTCCCGATACAAAAACTCCCCGGCCATTTGGGCCTGGGAATTCGGCAATGAATACAGTTTGAACGTCGATTTACCCAACCCCGCCGAACATCGCCCCTGGACCCATGTGCACAAGGGATGCCCCGCCGAACGGGGCCCCGAGGATGATCTCCGTACCGAAACGATTCGCGTAGCGCTCACGGCCTTCGGCGAAACCATTCGGGCGTTGGATACCCATCGGCCCATTAGCGGGGGTAACAGTCTGCCCCGTACCGCCGCGTTTCACCTCCTTCAGGAAGGAAGCTGGACCCCGGATACACCGGCCGAATTTCGTGAGAATCTGCTCTTAGTGACACCCGACCCCCTCGATCTGGTCTCGATCCATGTCTATCCCCACGCCCGCAAGGGCCGCTTCGGGGAGGAATCCATTTCCTACGCAAGGCTCTTTGACGAAGCAGCGGCCGGTGCGAAGGACGGGAAGAAGGGCTTGTTTGTGGGCGAATTTGGCGCGCCACCGGACAATAAGGCGCCCTGGACTCCGGAGAGCGCCCTCGAAGAAGGAAAGAAGCTCACCGCAGCCTTACTGGAGAGCCCGGTCCAACTGGCCGCTTACTGGGTCTTTGATTTCGCGTGGCAGGAAAAGTCCATGAGTGTGACCACAACCAATCATCGCAAGGGCTACCTCGATGTATTGGAAGCCGCCAATCAGGCCTTGGCGACGCGCTGATAAGGGCAATTCGGTCTGGGAACTATAGGGTAGACCAAGACTTGGCGCGTGTCATTTTTCCTGGAGCAGGCGGACGGCGAGTTCTGGAAAATTCCGGACAATGGCGTCCCTGCAGGAGCCGCTGAAACCAAGGATGACGCTGGGCTCCTTGACGACGACCGTTGCGGGGTGTTTACCTCCCTGGAAGAAGGGCATGGGGTGTACAAAATCTCGCCAATCGCCCTCGGGCTGAAACACGTCTTCGCCGCCCTCCGTCTCTATGAGCCGCCCATCAACGATCTGAAACAGGGTATCCGCTGTGTCACCGGCATTGACAATTACCTCACCCGGACCCACAAAGCGCTGGACCATATCCATGACATTTTTTTCCTGGTAGGCCTTAATAAAATTATTGGCCTCCCCGAGCCGTTGGGAAAATTGGCGACACAGGATACCCGTGATGCCTGGCAGCTTAACCATGATGGTGTCCAGGTGACGGGGTTGCAAGCGGAGGGCTACCGTGGCCATAACACTCCGTACCGATGCCGTCCGATAGCCACCACCCAGGTAGGCCATCTCTCCGATGAAGACTGGCGCATCGGGCTCCACCAGGATGACGGCCAGTTCGCTGCCAGGCGTGCGTTCCCGGGGGGCGTCGGGTTGTTCCACGAGGCAATTCCCCCGGATAATGAGAAAAATATCCATGGCCGTATCTTCACCATGGACGACAAATTCATCATTGGCGAAGCGCACCCCTTCTATATCGGGACAGACCCGGAGCAATTCATGAATCTCCGAGTCTTCGGGCAGTTCGATACTGTCGATATCAATAGGTTCTGGCACAATCGACTCCTGAAGGTTCTACGTCGGACCATGCATGGGATTATTGTTGCACGGTTTGCGTCTCGTCAGTATACGCGGTTGGGACCAATCAGTTAAATCTCTCTGGTCCCACCATATACTCGTTCAAAACGTCGTGGTGGGCCTGTCGAATACCCTCCTGTCGCACCAGGGAAAAAATCTCGTTGGGCACCCGGTATGGAAATTCGATCAGCATTGTAGCCGTCGGGTAGGATGGCATCGATGGGTGGGGAGGACCCAAACGTCAGGTGGCCAGGGAAGCACCCACGGAGGGCAGTTATGTGATTTGGAACGATGCAATCGGGGACGAGCGCAAGGGGCCCATCTACTACGCCGTGCTGGATACATTAGGCCGTCCTGGCGGGTTCTGGATTTGCCTTTCCAACCGCGTCGTGGACGTTGTCGTCGTCACCAGGAAAGCTTTTGATAAGAAGAAATGGGGATTGCACGACCACATTTGCGATACCCGTGTAATACTGAAATAAATACAATCGCACCTGATAGATACATCAGATACATTTCGCACACGACGGCGGTGAGATCACCCCGGTGCTGAACGCAGGAGGAAAAAGTATGGCTTGGTATTACGCACGCGGCGATGAACGTATGGGACCGGTGGAAGACGCCGATATGGAGCAGTTGGTGGCCTCGGGTGCCGTGAACGCCCAGACCCTTGTCTGGCAAGAGGGCATGGCCGATTGGCAGCCCTACGGCAGCATCGATGGCGTCGCAGTCCCGGACACCGACCTGCCGGCGTCCCTATTCGGAGAGCAGAGCGCCCAGTCTTGCGCTGAATGCGGTCGAACCTTCGCTAGTGACGAGATGCTCTCCTATGAAAACCATTGGGTTTGCGCCGATTGTAAGGACGTATTCTTCCAGCGGATTCGGGAGGGGGGCGGGCCCCTCACGCAATTGCGTTATGGTGGGTTCTGGATACGCTTTTGTGCCCGCATGATTGACGTCATTATCCTGGGCTTTGTGAGCATAATACAGAGTCTGGTTCAGACTGCTCTCGTCGGCTCGGCGGGCCTCAGATTTGATGGGACCACCGGTGCCACCGACTATATTGTCGCGGCCGTGGTATGGTTTATTTCTATCGCGATTGCCTTGAGTTATGAAGCCTTCTTCGTAGGCAAATACGCGGCCACACCGGGCAAAATGATCTTTGGGTTGCGGGTCGTGATGAGCGACGGAGGACGGGTCAGTTATCCCCGTGCAATAGGCCGTTATTTCGCAGCTTGGCTTAGCTATATCACGTTACTCATCGGGTATATCATTGCCGCCTTCGATGATGAGAAGCGGGCCCTCCATGACCATATTTGTGATACCCGGGTGGTCCGGAAATAGGGGGCGCCATGCGAAACACAATCGTACGATGTAGCGCCTGCGAGCGGGCGCTCAAGTTGCCGGCCGACGTCGGCTATACGTCTCTTGACTGTGACCATTGCGATAAATCGACGGACATCTGGTTGTTTCCGGCCCTGCACCGGGTAAAAAATAATAGTGCGCCCCAGCAGGTAGTTGACGAGGGACACAGTAGTTGCATGAACCACCCGTCGAAGCGGGCGGTTGCCGTGTGTGATGGCTGCGGCAAATTTCTTTGTGCCCTCTGCGATATACCGTGGAACAATGACCATTTGTGCAGCCAGTGTATCGAGCACCAGCAAGAAAAAGACGCGGACAACGTGTTGCGGTCCACCTACATCCATTACGATCGCATCGTATTACTCCTTGCCTTTTTCTCTATTTTTCTGTTTTATCTGGGCCTTTTTTTCGCGCCGGCTGCCCTCTTTATCGCCTGGCGCTACTGGAAAGAACCCTGGCGGCCCGTCCCCTATAAAAAGTGGGGCATGATTACCTATGTCACCGTCGCCTTTCTGGCCCTGGTGGTTTGGTCTTCCGCCATCGTCGTGGCCATCATTAACCTATAGTCCCCGGTTGACCGGGTGCCTCATGAGGCAGGAGTGCGTTGATGTTGAAAATGAGTCGTTTGCCCGGTCGGGCCGTGAAGCGCTTTGGCTGGTCTCTGGAACGGCACCAGCTATGGCTTTCTGGTGAATACTTGTTGCACCGGGAAATCTCCGGCTATCGGGAAGAAGTGAAGCGGTATTACTACGGCGACATTCAGGCCATCGTTTCAGGACCCTCCCTGGGCTTTCGCACGTGTAATATCCTGTGCCTGCTGGTCTTGTCCCTCTTGTCGCTTCTTGCCCTCGCCATGTATCTCACCAGCGCCTCGGTGACGGCCTACACGTTGGTCTTTCTGGGCGCGGGTCTCTCCGGATTTACCCTATCCGGGAATCTGATCTTTGGGCCCACCTGCAAGACCACCTTATATACCGCAACCTCGGAGGCCCAACTCTACTCCCTCGGCCGAAGGCGTAGCACGGAAAAAGCCATCGCCCGCATCCTGCCCTTTATTGAAGCGGCCCAGGGAGCGTACGCCGCCCCAACACCCTCCACCGAGCCCGTGGAATTCGGCGGTATCACCTCCGAAGGTGCGGTCCCCCCACCAAGTCTGGAAGACCCGCCCAACCCCTGAGCACGGGACAGGTCTTAGAGCAGCCCTTGGCCGGAACCCAATTGAGATGGGTCGTCAATCTCGTGAAGGAGCCCGTCATCTCCGCGAAGGGGGACTTCCAAAAATAACGTGAGTAGTTAAGGCGACCGTATTGGATTGAAGCGTACGGTGGGGTGCCACGGACAAGCCCGCCAGGGTTTGCCCGTGCTGGGACGGGAAGGCTACCCAACCTCGCTAGTGAATTAAATGGTGGCTTGCGTATTGAATAAAGGATTCATATGCAATGCTCCGTTCACCAAAATGAGCACGGGCAAGCCCTGAGGGCTTGTCCGTGGCACCCAATAATTCCCGATATGTCAACGGGTACGCCGGCAATGACAACGTCTTGTGAATTGCCGTGTTGCAAGCTACCGCCCTCTTTGGAAGACCACGAAGGCGGAGATCCAGGAACGCGAACAGAGAAACCAATACTACTCGCTGGCCACCCGCCTGCGCGGGTAAGGCGCAACAAGGGGTCCGAGACAGTCCCGGCGTCACCTTTAGAGGGATTCGAGTTCCAGCTCTTCGTCCACCGTTTGTATGGCTTCGTAGACGTCGCCGTACCACTGCGCGGGGGGACGGGTGCCCTTGATGTAGGCCTCGCTGTAATTGCCGCCCAGATGGCCATGTACGCGGTCGATATTAAAAAACTCGATGTTCTCGGGCACTTCAAAATCGCGGACGGGCAAGCCCTCTTCGGCAACTTTCATAAACTCGATCCAGATGGGGGCGGCCTGGTGACCACCGGTAAAGGTCATCCCATCGTGGTCACGACCCTTTCCCAGCGGACGGTTGTCGGCGTAACCCACCCACACCACACAGGTGAAGTCGCGGGTAAACCCGGAGAACCAGGCATCGCGGCTGTCATTGGTGGTGCCGGTCTTGCCGCCACGGGGCCGCTCAAGTTCCCGGGTGCGCCAGGCTGTGGGCTGATAGCCCAGTCCCGACGTGGGCGTGGCAACCCCCTGGAGCATGTGATTGACCACATAGGCCACATCGGATTGCATCGCCACGGGTACGTTGACCGGTGGCGTATATTTCGAGCGCACCAGCCCATCGCGGTCTTTAATTTCAGCAATCATGACCGGACTGTAGAGCAGGCCATTGTTTACGAAGGTGGAGTAGGCACTGCACAAATCGAGTACCGAGACCTGAGGCGTTCCCAGGGCAATGGTCAGTCCCTGCACATCGGTCTGAAGGCCGCAGCTCTGCAGGTAGGAACGAACATAGGGCACGCCCAGTTGCTCTACCAGCCGGACGGAAACGATATTCACCGAGCGCTCCAGGGCATAGCGGATGGGCATGGGGCCATGAAACTTGCCATCAAAATTCTTCGGACGCCACACCCGCCCGATAGCATCGGTGCGTGCGAAGGGCTCATCGAGGATTACCGTCGACGGCGTCATGCCACTGGCAACGGCGGCGGCCCACACAAAGGGCTTGATACTGGAACCGATAAGGCGCTTGGCCTGGGTCGCACTGTTGAACTTGATGGTATCGAAGTCACGACCACCCACCATGGCACGGACGTAGCCCTCGAAACCCGGACGGTTGTCGATGCACACGAGGGCTCCGGAAACGGGTACAAACTCGTCTTCCTTACCGTTCTTCACCAACCAGGCCTTTTTATTCTCGTCAAAGTGCTCCAGCCGCGCCAACAGGGCCTTTTCGGCGGCCCGCTGCATGCGCATATCTACGGTGGTGTAGATTTCCATGCCCTGTTCAAGTACTTCTTCTTTGTTGTATTCGTCATAAATCATGCGCCGCACTTCTTCCACAAAGTACGGGGCCTGGAATTTGGCGGGGGACCACACGCCATTACCCTCGCCTTCGAGGCGCTCTTCCGGGGTAATCACCGAGGCATCCAGGTCTTCGGCCAGGGCGAGCTCATAGGCTTCCTGCGTAATAAACTCATTCTCCAGCATCTGCCCCAATACGATATCCCGTCGGGCCAGGGCATTTTCAGGATTGTGAATGGGCTCCTGCACGTTGGGGGCGCGGGTGAGTCCCGCCAGGGTGGCGGCTTCGCCGAGGGTCAACTCCCGACAGCTCTTGGAATAGTACTGGCGCGAAGCGGCTTCGACGCCATAGGCGCTGATACCCAGGAAAATCTGGTTCAGATAGAGTTCCAGAATTTCGTCTTTCGTAAATTCCCGTTCTACCTGAAGGGCCGCAATCGCTTCCCGTATTTTTCGTTCCAGGGAGTATTCCGTACCGATGGAAAGGTCTTTAACATTACGGACCAACTGCTGGGTAATGGTGCTGGCACCGCGAAAACGGCCGCTTTTGAGCCCCTGGAGGGCCGCATTGATGATGGCATCGGGGCGCACACCCTTATGCTCATAGAAAGGGTGATCCTCGGTGGCAATAAAGGCCTTGACCAGCACCAGGGGCATTTCGCTGAGGGGGGCCAACTGGCGCTCTTCGATGGTGAACTGGCCGAGTAACTCGCCGTCGCTGGAGAACACCTTGCTGCCGATATTAGGCCGAAACTCTTCCAGGGCCGCAATGGTGGTCTTCGCATCTTCCAAAACCCACACAAAAACCCCCAGCCCGGCACCCCACAGGGACGCCATCACGAGCATAAGGAAAAAGAAAAGGCCTGCGCAGCCGCGTTTTACATTATCGTTCTTCGTTTCGGGGGGCGTATTGTCTGCCATGGGGAATTGTCCTGTTTTGCCGTACTGCACCTGGGTTCGGGATGTCGCTGCCGGGAAGTTTCTGGTCGCAGTTGCAGGTTCACGGAGAGAAAAAGCCGCATCACGGCTTCTTCTGTAAGTTTATCACCCCACACGAGATTCGGGCAATCGCCGGGGTCTACTGCGACAAGGACCACAGGTGGAATGCCTGAAAAAGCTCAAGAAGTTCCCTGTTCCTCCTGAAGCATGAGGTTGGGACGTATCCGAAAGATATAAAGACACAGGCCCTGGGCCACGACCGCCCCCAGACCATCTGCCAGCATGTCCATGGCGGAAAAGGTGCGATTTGGCGTAAATAATTGGTGAATTTCGTCTGAAACGCCAAAAATCAGGGCAAACGTGGGGGGAACAACAAGACGGAGCCAGAACGGGTGCATTTGAGGTGCCCGGTGCATGCCGATAGAAATAATCCCCGCAAGCACGCCATAAACCAGGAAATGGGCCACTTTATCCGACCCTTCGAAGTCGATTTCGGCCCCGGGTGGGTGGGATTGGTTCGACATCCAGAAAATAAAGGCGCAATACAGGGCCGTGGCAAGGTAGTAACGGGGCTTCACGAGGCCAACTCCGAAGTTAAGGCATTGGGGCGACGGGTCGTCAGTCTGCACGTGCCCACGGCGTCAACCGGCCCTTGAGATTCGACTTCCTATGGTACGGAAGGCGGGTTGGTCGTGTAAAGGACGACGCCCTTCCGGGCTTCTAAATACTTAAAACCTGTCCCGTCATAGGTTTGCACCAATTGGGCGGTATATGTTAGTGTTTTCGGGTTTGCCACTTGGGGACTTTTTCCCTGTGGCCGTCTCGTACTACGTCGACTGCAACGGCGTGCCCGTTTCCTTAGACCGGAGGTTTAGATCGGTGCATATTTTTCGCAAACACAAACAAGCACTTCTCATTTTCATGTTTGTTGCCATTGGCTTTCCCATGCTGTTTTTCGGCGTGCCCTGGGGAGGTGCCCCCCCCAACCCCTATTCCGATATAGAGGTTGCAAATGTTGCCGGTGTTCCCATCATGGCGTCCGAGTTTCGTCGTAATCTGACGACCGCCGGACAGCGCCAGGCCCGCGGCGGGGAAACACCCTCGTTCAAAGAGCTGCAAGAACAAGGCGTCGCCAGTGAAGTATTCGAGCAGATGATGACCTCTGCCCTGATTGCCAGCCTGGAAGCCAAACGTGGCTTTACGCTGGACCAATCTTTCCTGGAAGATCGCCTGAAAGAAGATGGCGGATTTCAGGATGAAGCGGGCAATTTTAATGGTGCCCGTTATAATGCCTGGGTCAAAGCCAACAAGGGTACCGACTGGGACGCCATCTACGATAGCGTCCAGCAAGAAGTGTCCCGCCAGATTTATTTGACGGCCCAGCTGGCCTCGGCCAATCGCGTCCTCGACGCCGATGTGGAACAAGAGCTGCGGGATAATTCGACCAAGATCCAGATGGAATACGTCAAGGTCGAGCCTCCCGTAGAACTGACCGACGCCGACATTCAGGCGTACTATGACGAACACAAAGATTCCTATAATAAGCCCCAGACCTACGCCGTCGACTACGTAGCCTTTTCGCTCCAGCCCGAGGGTCCCGGTGAAAAAGTCGCCGAAGTCCTGGCCAAAGCCAAAGCCGGTGAAGACTTCGCCGCCCTCGCCGACGAATACTCCGACCTGGAAACCAAAAACGGCGGGGATCTGGGTGATTGGTTTGCCGAGCGGGAAACCGAGCTCGACTACCGCAAGCCCCTCTTCGCGTTGAAGCCCGGTGAAGTCAGTGATCCGATTGCGGGTCCTGGTGGCTACTACATCTATAAGCTGGAAGAAGAACGGACCAACGAAGAAACCCAGGTCCGCGAAATCAAGGCCCGTCATATCTACATCAAGGTTGCCCTTTCCGACAGCGCCCGGGCCGACCTGGACATTAAGGCCAATGAGTTGGCTGCAAAGACCAAAGAGACCAATGATCTCCGTGCTGCTGCCACCGAATTGGGCCTGAACGTGGCCTCCACGTCGGGCTTCTCGGTCGAATCCACCGAGATTGACGGCATTCCCCGGGTAGACGCCTTCCAGTTTCGCCGTAGTGTGGATGAAGAAGCCACCCGCGAAGTGAAAGAATTCAATGTGGTCACCGCCCGCGACAACATTTATGTAATCCGGCAGGTGGGCCCGCCAACGGAAGGTGCAAGTCAGCCCCTTTCCGACGTGCGTGAATTGGTCATCGATGATGCCAAGGCCGCCCGGAAGGGTGACGACGCCTACAAAGTAACGGTCACGGAATACGCGGACAAGATCCTTGCCCAGGCCAAGACCCTCGACGAATTGAAGACCACCTTCCCCGAACTGGACGCGCAGATTAAAGAAACACGTCCCTTCACCAAGAAGGAATATCTCTTCCAGGATCAGATTTATCTCCAGACCATGGAGATTTACGACGCCCTCGAAGGCAAAGAAAAAAATGCTATCGCTGGTCCATTGACGGACTTCCTGGGGGGCACCTATTTCATCGCCCTGACCAATCGCGAAGAGCCTACGGAAGAAGAGAAAGCCAACTGGGATGAAGAAGGCAAGGCCCTTCGGGACCGCATGCTGGCTTCCGCCCGTTATGAGTTGACCGAAGACTTCACCAAGGATCTCCAGGAACGCACCATGCCCAACGTGAGCGTTTCTCTTGACGAAAAGGCCTATACCGCGATTCTGGGCCTGGACGATGAGAGCACCGATAGCGCGGACGAAACCGCAACCCCTGCGCTGGACGTGATTACGGAAGAAGTGCCCGCAGCGGATGCGCCGACAGACGCCGCGCCCGCAGAAGCGGCCACCCCGGCTGAGGCGGATGCTCCGGCCGAGGCGGCAAGCACCGACGCCAACTAAGCGCCGCCGCTTCGACCCTGTGACTGAATCTGGTTTACCGGCCTTCCCGCGCTCTGGGAAGGCCGGTTTTGTATGGGTGCCTGAGGCACCCGAAACATGACGGTGATACTATGGCCGAACTTGAACCCCACTACGCCGAAATCGATATTGCGAATTTAGCGCCTATTCCACGGAACCCGGTCCATGTAGTGGTGGATAATATCCGTAGCGCCTTTAACGTCGGCTCCATTTTTCGCACCTGCGACGCGGGTGCCGTCGCCCACATCCACCTCTGTGGCATGGCGGCCCACCCGCCCCACAAGAAGCTGGAAAAGACGGCCCTGGGTGCCTTTGAGTATGTGCCCTGGAGTTACTACGAGCGCACCAAAGACTGTCTTGCCGCCCTGAAAGAACAGGACATCCCCATCGTGGGTATTGAAGTGGCCGACAACGCGGAAGACATGCACGAGTTCCAATGGCCCAAGCCCGTGGCCATTGTCTTTGGCAACGAGGTCAACGGAATTCACGAACGCAATCTGAAACGCTGTGATCATGTGGTTAAAATACCTATGCACGGCTATAAAAACAGCATCAACGTCGCCAATGCCTTCGGCATCGTGCTCTATGATATATTGGGAAAGTGGAACGCACTTTAAACGACAAAGACCTGCCAGCCCGTTCCGGCACGCAGCCACAGGGACCGCGTAGTTTGGGCCGAACTATCCTCACACCAAAAAATGTTACGACGGGCGATGCCATTGGCGGCAAAGCCTCCGGACTGTGGCTCTTGCACCAGCTTGAGGCACCGGTGCCGCCGTGGATCGTGCTGCCCGAAGGGGCCGGCGAAATTATTCTCGCCGGAGCCCACCCGCCGAACACCCTCTCCCCCCTCTTTCACGAACTCAACGGGGGGACCGGGCTCGCCGTGCGCTCGTCCAGCCGCCATGAAGATCAGCGGGAACACTCGGGGGCCGGGGCCTATCTCACCAAATTCTGCAGCCGGCCCGAAGGCTTGCCTGCCGCCATCGCCGCCGTACTCGACAGCGCCGCCGCATCCAAGGGAACCGCCGCCGATGCCGGGATGGCCGTCATCCTTCAGCGCCAGATTCAGCCCGCCCTGGCGGGGGTCATTTTTTCGGCCCACCCCAGTTGTGCCCGCGCCGATTGCGCCTATGTGGAGCTTGTAGAGGGTAGCCCCGTGGGCCTCGTGAATGGCACCGTATCGCCTTACCGCGCGACCCTCGATCCCATTGATGGTGCCCTCGCGGAAAACGACGACGACACCATCCTGCCCCCGTCCTTTACCCCGGCAATTGTGCGCAAATTATCCTATTGGCTCCGTCGGGTGGAGCGTGCCATGGGCTGCGCCGTCGATATTGAGTGGGCCGTTGACCGGGATGGCCTCTGGCTCTTGCAGGCCCGGCCGATTACCCGACTTTTCCTGGATCCCCGGTTGCGACCGGCCCTTCGTGCCACGTCCTGGTTCTTTGACCAGCGCTTTGCCGAGCCGATTCGTCCCCTCACCCGCTCGTCCCTCGTGCCCCTGATTCTGCGCACGGGCATCCAGGAGGCCCTGTCGCTGCGCAGGAAGGCCGCACCCGATCCACTGGTGTGCGACTATGCCGGACAGCTCTACGTGGCTCTGGAGGCCTACCACCGCCTTCTTAGCGGCATTCCCTTTACCTGGCTCACGGCCGATCTGCGCCAGCTCTTTCCCGAAGGCCAGCGACCACCCCGCTGGCTCCCGCCCCCCACCATGGCAGGTGAGGGCCTCCGCATACTCTGGCAGACCCGTCGGGAGAGTCTCTTCAATCTGCGGACCTGGCAGGCCTTTCTCAAGCGCCTGGACCGGTCCCTCTCAGATATACCCGATGCCGATGGGAAGAATCCCGAGAGTTGGGTAAATGCCTGGATCTCCCTCGATGCCCTGACGGTCGATTTTCTGAAAATACATCGCTGGAGCATCATGCTGGCCGATGGGGGCTATGGGCTCTTCCGCTGGGCAAACACCTGGCGCTCCCCCGAGTCCCGCGCTATCCGACACCGGCGCCTGCAGGCACGGGTACGGCTCGTGACCACCCAGGCCAATGCCGCCCGACTCGCTGTGGAAGAAGCACGACAGGCCGACGACGCCTTCATTCGGCGCTTTGGTCATCGTTCAGCGTCTCTGGATTATGTGACACCCACCTGGGGCGAAGTCTATGGCCACCTTGACGAGCCCGCCCTGCCCACGACCGAAATGCTCCAGGTATATCGTCGCCGACGAGGTTGGTTACCCCGACTCCTGGAACTCCGGGAAGAACAGCGATTTGTCTGGGAAATGATCCTGGCGCGGCAACGGCGCCTGCTGATTCGGGCCGCCCTGCGTCTGGAAGAGCGGGGGCTCATAGGCCGACACGAGGATATCTGGTGGATGACCTGGGACGAGGTGCATGACGGACTCTGCGAAGGCGCCCGACCCGATGGATCCGATCTCGAACGTCGGGAGCGGGCCCACTATGTCCATGGCGCGATAGTGCGGCCACCGGGGATTGCCCCCATGGCTGCGGACGACGACGCGCGGACGGAACGACCGGTGAACTCCGAACAGGTAAGCAACGCGAACCTGGTAGGGCTGGGGGCTTCCACAGGACGGGTCCGGGGTACGGCGCTGGTCGCAACACGCTCCAACGAAGTACCGGAAAATCTGGGCGACGATATTATCCTTGTATTGCCTTCCCTGGATCCGGGCTGTTCCTCGGTCATGGCCCGGGCCTGTGGCCTGATCATTGAGCGGGGCGGCCTCCTTTCCCATGCGGCCATACTGGCGCGGGAATATGGCATTCCGCTGGTCATAGGCATTCCGGATGTGCTGGATGTGATCCAGAACGGAGACCTCCTTGAGATCGACGGAGAGCAAGGTACCGTAACGGTGGTGTCCCCGGGGACTGCACCGGCCGAATGATGCAGCTGTAGCCTGGTGAACCATGTGGTCAACAGGTGTCTTCTTGTATGAAACAACGATGGTGATCGCCGGGGCCGTCCCCCTGAGGGAGATGGCATTCTGGGGATGGCATTGCCCCGCAGGCAGGTGGCACTCAGGGGGACGGCCCCGACTATCTTCGCGCGCTTTTCTGAAAAGCCATCGCAAGCCGACCACGGGGTTTGCGGCGCTGGGTGTCGGCTGCCATGTCGGTGCGGTCCCCGACGTGGCGACCGTTACCCTCGACGCTTGCAGTTTCGGCGGGAGGTCGGTAGGATATCTCTAGTGGTCACTGCCGTGACCCTGCACCCGAAAAACGCTACTGTGGAGAAGCCCCAGAGTCAATGGCCAGAGTCAAGTGTCCCCATTGTTTTCATGTGAATCCGGATCAACAGGATAGTTGCCAGAAATGCAGCACCCTCCTGCCCAAAATCCGGATTGAAGCACGCTCCATCATCAATGACTCGCCCGCTCCACAGAACAACAAAAGTCCGTCGTTCCGAAGGGGACAGGTGGTGGGTGGACGCTATACGGTATTGAATCTCATCGGCCAAGGCGGCATGGGGTGCATCTACAAGGTGCACGACAACACCCTCGGTGAAGATGTGGCGTTGAAAACCCTGTTGCCCCAGTTTCTTGGCGATAAGGTGGTGCTGGAGCGCTTTTACAACGAGGCGAAAATTGCACGCCGTCTCGCCCACCCCAACATTGTTCGGGTTCATGACATCGCGGAAGATGGCAATGTCCTCTACATCTCTATGGAATATCTCCAGGGCATGTCGCTCCGCGAGGTGCTGGAAAGTCTGAAACCGGGTGAGCGGCTGCCTATCGCCCAGACCTTGCGTATTTTTGATGAACTTTGCGCCGCTCTGGAATATGCCCACCAGTTCACCATCCACCGGGACATCAAGCCCGAAAACGTGATGCTTGGACAAGATGGCCGGGTGCGTCTGATGGATTTCGGCATTTCGAAGCTCATGGCCAACACCCGCCTTACGGGGGCCTCGGTAGTGATGGGTACGCCCTTCTACATGTCTCCCGAACAGATTCGAAACAGCCGCGACGTCGATGCCCGCTCTGATATCTATAGCGTGGGTGTCATGCTCTATGAAATTCTTACGGGCAGTGTGCCTACAGGTATCCCGAAGCCCGCTTCCCAGCTTATGAGTGACGTGCCCCCGGCGATGGATAGAATTGTCGTCAAATGCGTCGACCCCAATCCGAAGGAACGCTACCAGAACGCGACCGAATTGCGTAACGCGTTCTTGCCCATTCGGGAGATTCTAAAATCCAGCGTTTCCATTCCCAAGCGAGAAGCCAATACCAGCGGGGCGGGCTCCTTTGATATGAAAAAGATCGGGGGGGCCGTAGCGGCGCTCCTGATAGTTTCGGGATCGGTCTGGAGTATATCCGAGGCAGAGAAACACCGAAAAGAGATCCTGGCTGCCGGCCCGGTGATCACTGAAGTTGTCGGCGAGGCTCCACCGGCGGGCGTCAGTTTTGCCGCCTACGAAGCCCTCCACGAAGATCTCCGCGCCCGGGTAAAGTCCGATGCCGGGCGCTCCGGGGCGAGTACGGCTTTTACGGATGGGGACCGATTCTGGGACGAGGCGGAACAGGCCGCCGCCGAGGGCAACGAAGCCCTGGCCGTGGAAAAGGCCGGGTATGCCTTTCAGTGCTATGCCGCCCTGCTGATGCTTCCCTCCTTGCCCGGTGATATGGTATTCGTTTCCCCGGGGCCCATCGCAGGCACCGGTGATTTTGTTGGCGGGTTCTTCATAGACCGTGATGAAGTGACTATCGGACGATACCGGGAATTCATCCGGAGTGAACCGCTCTTTGGCCCCTTGCCCACCGTATTCGAAAACTGGGGCTCCGAATACAACGATTACCCTATCAGTGACATTTCCTGCCTCGAGGCCATGGCGATGGCCGCGTCGCAGGGTTGCACCTTGCCAACCCGGGCACAATGGATACGGGCCGCCGCCTATGGGGACTCCGACGACGCCCGTTGGCCCGACGGCTCGGAACTGACGGAAGACGATCCACCCCTCTACAACATCAACTATGCCAGTGAAACACCCTTGCCCGCTGCCCGCGAAAATCAAAGTGACTTGAGTCGCTTTGGTTGCCGCGATTTGGTCGGCAATGTTTCCGAATGGACCCGTACCAGCAAAGACGAGGTGGTTACATTTGGATCCGTCATGACCATATGCGGGGGCAACTTCAGCCACCCCTTCCTGGCACCGGAAGACGCGAGTCAGACCCTTACGTATGAAGAAAGCGCCCTACAGATCGGCTTCCGCTGCGCCAGGGAAATTCCTTCCACACCCGGCGCGATCCGCCCGTATCTTCGGTAAGTAGCCCGAATTCTATCGAGGTCGCGGGTATTTTCTTTCCACTGGTGCTCAATTTCTCACTATTTCAGTGGAAAATCCCGCATTATTTGACAGGGTCCTACCTGGTTCTCTAAAATTTAGATACACCAAGGCGTCCAGAACCCCAAGAAAGTGCGGTATCTCATGAATATGGTCGTGTGCCCACACTGCAAAACACATCCCATCATCACCACTCGGGTTCCCCAAGATGTGGTCGCCGTGATGCCTTGCCCCAGCTGCAACGAATTGGCCGTGTTGTTTCGCAACAAAGTAATCCCCATTGACCGTCGTATTCTGGAAGAAGGCTCGAAGGAAGAACGGACCCAGCATCTCGCCCAGGTAATTACCGAATTTCTCGAAGCGGGCATACTGCCATTTCGAGAAGGTAATCCCGGTTTTGAGTCTTCCATCGACATTCCGGCCGACGATACAGAAGTCGTCGACGGTGTGAACGATGAGCTCGAATCGCTGGAACCTATCTCGCAAAAAGAAGCCGAGAAATTTGCCCGGGTCGATCTTAAGTGTCTCGACGATTCGGCCTACTTCCGACGCCACTTCGGCGATTAAATAGCCGAAGATTCGTGTCTGACTTTTTCCAAGGCAGTCGGTTGCCAGCTCAGAAGGCACGTAATTTCTACGTCTTCGACGTAATGCAGGCGGGCCGCCTGCGCTCCCAAGTGTCAAATTCTGCTTTAAGCGATAGTGGCCAAGTCGACGGGATGTTGACATTTTGCAGTTGCCTGCATACGCTGCCAAAACTAAAAAGCTGGATTTGATCGAGGTCTGTCTTCGCCTGTTTAGTCACCCCGCCGAACCTGGAACAACACGATGCCCGTGGCCACCGCCACGTTGAGGCTATCGAGTTGGTTGGCGAGGGAAATCGACACGATCTCGTCGCAGCACTTTCGGACCCCCGGCCGCATCCCTTCGCTCTCATTCCCCGCAACCAAAACCACGCGGGGGGGCCAGTTCATTTTGAACGCGTCGCAGGTACCACCGGCATCGAGGCCATAAATCCAGAAGTCCGCGTCTCTAAGACGTCGTATGGCCTGGGTGAGATTGGTGCTCAGCGCGATGGGTATCCGCAAGACCGTCCCGGCACTGGCCCGAACCACGGCTTCATCGAGTAAGGCCCCACCACGAGAAACCAGCACGATACCCGCGACGCCGGCACCGACGGCCGTGCGGATTATCATGCCCAGATTCTTAGGATGTTGCACCCGGTCGAGGACCAACAAGGTCGCCTCAGGACTGCACCGGCCAATCAGGTCCTCCAGGGGCGTATATTCCAGAGGGCTGATCTGGGCCATGATGCCCTGATGTTCCTGGGTGCCCGTCAAGGTGTTCAGTTTGGCCTGTGGCACGAAATCCACCACCACCTTATGGGCTTTCGCGGTTTCTACCAACGCCTTACAGGCGGCGGCCCGGGACTCTTTCGCCACGAGGATTCGATTGATTCGGTCGGGTGCTTGAAGGGCCTCTCGGACCGCATTCACACCAACAATTATTTCGCCTGCCATAACACTCCAGAAATCGGGTTGGTGAAACCGGGGACGCCGTGCGCCGTGTTTCGTATTCGCTCACAGTACCAAGGGAAAGGTGATTATATCGAATCGAGGGGGTCGAGACGGTGGCCGCGCAGGATATCCAGGAGCGCCCGCTGGCCGTCGAGGTCATGACGGAGCGCCGAGGTCGGCCGCTGGGGCGTTTTAATGCCCTGGAGCTCCAGAAGCACAGCCAGCGCCTCAAAGAGGTCCTGACGGGGATGGCCATGGTCTCGCAGGTGATGGGTGAGCTTCAGGGTCCGGAAGCCGTCGAACCAGGCGTGAAACTGCCGTTGCCGCTGTCCATCACTCTTGCATTGTCCCAACACCCGGTCCCACGCCGTTTCGAATTGTTGCTGCTCCAGGAATCGCCCCAGCTCGGGGTCAATGGCCTGCGCCTGTTCCAGCAGGGCCGCGCCACCGTGGGCCAGCCCGCCCTGGGCCGTGTGCAGCCACCGACGAATGACGTCGTAGGTGGTGGGGTTATAAATCAGATAGGCATCGTCTTCATCCTGTGCATAGGCCCCCACCTTGCGGCCCGTGCCAAAGGGCACCCGGTGCGATGGACGTGATGCAGGCACGACGGTCGTGTCCCGGATGCGGTCCACTTGCCCCGTCTTGGCCAATTGCTGGAGGAAGTAAAAGTCTTCCCCGGCCTGGCGCCGATTCATACCGCCCGACGCGCTGTAGGCCTCTGCTGTGCAAATCATGGTGGAACCGATAGCCGGGTAGTGGTAGGGCGATTGGGCGTAGTGCAGGGCCAGTTCCTGGTAGCGAAGAAAGAATTCGTAGGCCAGGATAGCCCGCGTCTCGTCGCTGTCGCCCGCCGTCGGATGGGCATAGTCCACCACCGCCGCCCAACCCGTGGGTGATTCGAAGAAGGACCGAATCGCCGCCAGATAGTCGTTCCCCACCCGCGTATCCCCATCCAGGCTGATGAGGGGACCCTGGGGCACATTATTTTCGTGCAGGATCTGCAGGCCCCAGTCCAGTCCGATTTTTCGGGCAAGACCGACGCCCTCTTTCGGGCCCAGCTCGCGCCCCGGAGAGCTTGCGTCGACCCAGGCCAGCCGCAGGGTCGGGTGGGCCGCTGCAAAATTCGGCAGGGCTGCCAGGATGCGTTGATTGTCCCGGCAGTCATCGGCACCCGCGATTTCGGGGGCACGGTTGTTCACCACGCACATGACGGAGGTGTGGGCGAGGCATTCCGGGTCGTTCTGCACGAGGTCGCCCAAGGTCAGAAAAAGTCGTTCCGATTCGGCGAGCACCGGGATAACCACAACCATTTCCACCCCATCCTGGCCTCTGGACGTCATGGGCCAGTGGGTGTGTTGGGCCCGCTTCTTCAGATAGCTTGCAATAATCTTGCTCATGGCCGTCTCACTGGGTCCCAGTTACGATAAATACAGGGGATGGGGATAACCTCACTCGGCACCCCGAATGACGGCCATCGCCGCGTCGAGTCGGCCCTCGGGTATCCAGTGGATTGTCGTGCCGTTCTTTTCCATCCGGCGAAACCAGGTCTCCTGACGCTTCGCAAAGCGGCAGATTTCGCCACTAAGCTTTTGGGTAAGGTCGTTCTGGCTGTTTATCTTGCCCCGCAGGTAGCGGCTTACAAAGCGATATTCGAGGCCAAGCTGTTCAAGCCGTGGCCAGCCGACGCCCTGAGCAATCAAATCCTCCACCTCTTCCACCAGGCCCGCCTCCATACGGCTGCGCAGACGGGTGGCAATCCGTTGCCGGAGGGTTTTCCGATTCCACTCAATCCCCAGAATCAGGGGTGAGGTCGGGGGCGCGGGCTCCGGGATGGCTGTTTCCAGATACAGGGCGATCTCGATGGCCCGCTCCAGGCGATCACGCTCCAGTAAGTCGGTGGTGTTGTGCACATCGGGCTTCAACTGACACAGTTTTTCGGCCAGCAGCTCGGTCGACATGGGCGCCATTTCTTCCCGTAGGGCGGGGTTGGTCGGCACCGCAATCATCAGGGTCTTCGACAGCAGGGCGTCGAGGTAGAGCCCCGTTCCACCCACGATAATCGGCAACTTGCTGGTCGCCACGATGGCGGCAAAGGCCTCATGGTAGTCCCGCTGAAACTGGAACACATTGTATTCCGTGTCCAGGTCGACATGGTCGATGAGATGATGGGCCACGGGATACCCCCCCAGCTCGTATTCCTGCAAATCCTTGCCGGAGCCAATATCGAGACCCCGATAGATTTGCCGGGAATCGGCGGAGATGATGACGCCATCGAAGAGTCGGGCCAGGGCGACGCCCAGGGCGGTTTTTCCCGATGCGGTGGGCCCCAACACAAGAATTGAATCAAAGGAGGGCATAGTATGGGCCTACTTTCTGGCGAAATGGCACAAAAACAGAATCTGGACCTGTGTACCATGAAATTGCGACAATGATTACCCAAATTATACGTGACACAGGGGCCTGTACCGAAGCAGGGCCGTGTATAAACGAGTTTTTCAGCGGTGGGAACGGACCGAAATGAAGAATATACACCAGATTCGCGAAATTTCGACCATTTCCTTTAATGAGCGTGTGCTTCAGGAGGCCGAGGACCCCCGGAACCCCCTGCTGGAGCGGCTCCGCTTCCTGGGAATCTTTTCGTCAAACATGGACGAATTGTTCAAGGTGCGGGTGGCGAGTATCCATCGGCGCATTGAGTTGGGCAAAAAGGGCTTTCAGGACATCCTGGAATTGGTCAACGAACGGGCACGCCTTCTCGACGTGCGTTTTCAGGCGGCCTATCGGGTGATTACGGCGTGCCTGGCCGAAAAAGGCATCCACATTGTCACAGAAAAAGACATTGCCGACGCCCCCAACGGCCTGGAATCCTGGCTGCGGGTTTATTTCCGCACCAACGTGCTCCCCAGCCTCGTTCCTCTGATATGTCACAAAAGCCAGCCCTTCCCCCAGCTTACCGATGGGGCCCTCTATCTCGCCATCGTTATGCGGGGTAAGAAAAAGCGTTATGCCATTCTGGAGATTCCGCCAGGTATGTCTCGCTTTGTTGAATTGCCCAATGGCAATATCATGTATCAGGACGATGTCATTCGTCACAATTTGAATGAAATCTTCTATATCTTCGATTACGAGGATATCGACGCCTACGAGTTTAAGGTCTCCCGGGATGCCCAGCTCGACATCGACAACGACTTCACCGACGGCTATGTCCGCAAGATGGAGCGGGTCTTAAAGCAGCGCAAAGGGGGACGGCCCACCCGGCTGGTCTACGACGCAGAAATGCCCGCGGGCTTCCGGAAGATGCTGCTCCGGGAGTTGCACATCGAAGAGGAAGACACCCTCGTTCCCGGTGGGCGCTATCACAATATGAAGGACTTGTTTGCCTTCCCGCCCAATCGTGAGGACCTCCTTTTTCCCAAGCTCGACGTGCTGCCCCACCCCGTGTTGGAGCGGGAGCAGCGGCCCATGATGGATATCATCAAAGGGCAGGATCTGCTGATCACCTACCCCTACCAATCCTTTGGCCACGTTATTCGACTGCTCCGTGAGGCCGCCATTGACCCCCACGTGAGCGCCATCAAGATGACCATGTATCGCTCGGCCACGAACTCTCAGGTGGTAAACGCCCTCTACAACGCGGCCCAGAATGGGAAGAAGATTTTTGTTTCCATCGAGCTTCAGGCCCGTTTTGATGAAGAGAACAACATTCACATTGCGGAGAAGTTGTCTGAGGTGGGTGCCCAGGTCGTCTATGGCGTGCCCCCACTGAAAGTACACTCCAAGCTCTTACTCATCGAGCGAAAAAACCAACTCTATGCCGGCCTATCCACAGGCAATTTCAATGAAACGACCGGCCGTCTCTATGTGGACAGTATTCTCCTGACCAATGATAAGCGAATGACCTCGGAAGTCAACGCAATCTTTACCTACCTCGAGCGGGCAAATACGGTCCGCACGGTAAGCGAGCCGGTGTTTAAGTATCTGCTGGTCTCTCCCTTCAATTCTCGCAGCACCATCATGTCTCTTCTCGAGCGCGAGCAAAAGAAGGGAAAAGAGGGCTACGTCCTGCTGAAAATTAATCACCTGACCGACCCCGGTATCATCGATAAGCTTTACGAAGCGGCCGACGCCGGTGTCCGTATGGATTTTGTGGTGCGGACCACCTATGCCATGAAACCCCACAAAAACATCCGGGCCATTTCCATTCTCGATCGTTTCCTGGAACACCAGCGGGTCTACGTGTTTGGCCGTGATGACGAACAGAAAATCTATTTAAGCAGCGCCGACCTCATGGAACGTAATCTGGACTGGCGGGTGGAAGTGGCCTTCCCCATACTGGACGATGCCCTCCGTCAGCAGGTAACGGAGATGATGCAACTTCAGATTGAAGACACGTCAAAGGCCCGTTATCTCGACGAAACCCAGAGCAACCCCTACGTAGGTCGTTCCCCACATGGCAGCCGCGCCCAGGCGGCAACCCGCGCCTATCTGGAAAGCCAGCTGGAAAACACGGAAAGCTCCTGAACGAATAGCAGGGCCGATTGGAAACAAAGTTGTCGCCAGGCCCCGATGAATTGCTCCATGACATGGGGTGCGTTAACGTAGGTTGGACGCCTCGCCTTCGCACGCCTTTTGCAACGGGCTGCTAGCTTGCTTCCCGCTTCGACTTGATGAGCTCGACGACGTTCTCGGTCTCGATCCCATGTTCTTCCAGTTTCTTCGCCAGGTTGGAAACCTTCTCTTCGTGCTGTTCCAACGTCGTCTCGTGTCGGCGGGCCGCCAAGACCATGAGTATGATGATGATGGCAACGATGGCCATGCCTTGAAACAACGCGAGCTGACTATCCACCAGACTGGTCGTGTTCCGCAGCAGAATGCCACTGATGCCCAGCGTAATCGATATCAGGTAGATGAAAAACACGGCCTGACGCTGGGTAAAGCCAAACCACACCAGTCGGTGGGACAAATGGTCGGGCGCGCAGTGATCGATAATATCCCGCAGGGTGCGGGTCTCCCCTTTGATGATGCGGGCAAGAATAATATAGGCAAAGTCGAACAGGGGCACGCCAAGTATCAACACGGGGATGGTGCAGGAAATAATTCGATTCTCGGTCCATTCTCCCATGACCCCGAGGGCCGCCAGGGTGAAGCCCAGAAAAAAACTGCCCGAGTCCCCCATAAAGATCAACGCGGGCTTGCTGTTATACACCAGGAAGCCCAGGTTGGCACCAATGAGACCCACGGCCAGCATACCAAACCAGGACAGGCTCGTCTCCGTGCTGGTAACGGCGTAGGCCTGCATGGCAATAATGAGAAACATGCCCGCCACGATAACCGACAACCCCGATGCGAGGCCGTCCATATTATCGATGCCGTTGAAGGCACTCGTTACGCCCACTATCCAGAGGATGGTAACGGAGACGTCCAGCACTTCATTCTGAAACACGTTGATACGCACACCGTATTGGCTGAGGATCAACGTGGCGGCTACGAGGGTGATGAGTTTGTAAAAACCCGGAATGCCACCGATGTAGTCGTCAATAGCACCCACCACCAGGCACATGAAGGCCCCCAGGAGGATACCATTCATGCCGTCGCTGCGATAACCCGGCAGGAGCACGGCCACAGCAAAGGCCAGAAAGATTACGATGCCACCGCCACGGGGAACGGCCTTCTTGTGAATCTTGTTGTGCGCCACCGCGTCCATCATGCCGATCTTACGGAACAGCAGAATCGCCAGGGGCATCAAGAGGGCCGCGAGAATAAACGCGGTACACCCGACCATAAGATAGGTCCGGGGCCAGTAATCCGGTAGTCTGAATAACATCCGTGTTATTCCTCACGTTTTCAGCTTCGAAGGGTGGGCACCATCGCTGGACCATGGGCACCTGTTTGGCCCGTCGCAATGAGTTTACAGGACACACACCACGTTAACCCAAGGGCACACCACCCGCTGGCATCGCATGTTTCGCTGCCGAATCAAGCATTTCGTTATAATACTGTACTACACATTCTACCACATACTCGACTTCCTGCCGAGTCATTGCGGGGTATATGGGGATGGAAACATTGAATTGATGGGCCTCTTCAGATCGATCAAAACGGCCGCCCAAGGTATGGTGGGCGGGACGGTGGACCGGGCGGGAAGCCCCCACCCCATGCTCGCGAAGCCACGGGATCAACTGGGGTCCCTCGGGTGTCGACAGCACGAATCGGAAGTACAGATGGTCCTCTTGGCGGGGCAGGACCAAGGGCAAATGACGAAGGCCCTCGTGGTAGCGCGCCCCTATCTCCTGGCGACGTGCGAGAAAGTCCGGCAGACGCTTCAACTGTACCCGACCCATGGCCGCCTGAAACTCGGTCATTTTATAGGCATAACGAATCTGGAAGTCGTCCCGGTTATCATAATCCCGTCGGTCCCGGACAAACGCCGCAATCCCTTCATCGTCGGTAAAGACCATACCCCCTTCCCCCGTGGTCAGGAGCTTGGTGGCGTAGAAGGATGTAATCGCTACGATGCCCTCTTTACCCGCCGTGCCCCCAAAGGCCTGGGCCAAATCTTCCACCACACAGTTGTGTTGGGGCAGGGCCGCCGTCGCACCAAATAAATGGGGCACGACAACGGCCCGAACCTCCGCCGGAACCTTCGCGGGATCAAGATTGAAGTCCTTGTCAATTTCACAAAGTACGGGATGGGCTCGTTGCCATGCGATCGCCTGGGTAAGGGACGCACAGGCATAGGAGGGCACCGCCACACTGTCTTCCGGATGAACGCCCAACGCCATCAACGCGAGATGAAGGGCCGCCGTTCCGCTGTTTACGGCAATCCCGTAGCGTCGCCCGAGGAAGGCCGCCGTCTCTTTTTCAAATGCTTCGACTTCCCGGCCCTGGGCCAGATTACCCGAAGCGAGAACGGCCGCCATCGCCTGGGCCTCTTCCTCGCCCACCATCGGTCGGCTGTGGGGAATCATGCGCCGGCCCTCCGAAGTATAGCGAGGGACTCAGGTCCGCAATTCATCATGAGATCCAGGATAGACAATTCCGGTAGGAAGGGTTCGGAACACTGGGGGTAAACGGGTGGCGTCCAGGTTTGTATAGCTAAGTCGATCCCGGCGGAAGCGAGTGCCTCGCCATCGAGATAGGTTTCCACCGCATGGGCACCACTGAGATAGGCGGTGCCCTGCACGGCCTGTATGAGGTTTATCAAACGCTCCGTTGCCTCACCCGGAACCGAAAGCGCAGATGCATAGACAATGGGGGTGTCGATTCCCAGTCGCGTTATGATTTCCGTCAGCATGGCACGGTTCAGATCGTTCAGGGTTGTCCAGGGGCGACTGTAGAGCTCGCCCAGCCAGGGTGCGTGTTCCTCAAAGTAAGGAGCGCGTTGATAGTATTGCTCAATACTCCTCCAGTGCTTTTTGGACCACGGGCGCTTGTTGTCAATTTTCACTTCATCCAGCCGCTGTGCCATTCGATCGAATACAGGAACGGTCAGGCTGAGGGCACCTTGGGGCGTTTTTATCCGGTTCCGATTCTGGTGTCCATTTTTGTTGTACTGTATATTGTCGAGTACGATGAACAGGTCGGCGCATTGTATTTTATGTATATAGCGAAGCCAGGGCAGATAATGCAGTTGATGAATGCCAACGACCACGTGCAAGGGCTTTCTATGGTGTTTAGATCAAAAAGTTTCTGGGCCCATACACGCCCTGCCGACCCAAATCTGATGCTACCTGAGTATTTTATCGACGGCAATGGTGGATTGCTGAACAACCCGCAGCAGTATGACCGGTAATCCTATTTCGAAACAAACGCGCCGCATTAACAGGAGAAAAATAATGAGTGACTATAAACCGAGTATCCTTGCCTTCGCCGGGAGCACACGCACCAACTCACTAAATAAAAAACTCGCCCGTGCGGCCGCTGCCGGTGCCGAAGCGGCGGGGGCCTCCGCAACCTTCATCGATCTCAGAGACTATCCCCTGCCACTCTTTGATGAAGATCTGGAACGTGAAGAAGGTCTACCAGAAAACGCGGTCAAGTTACGCGAACTTTTTCTCCAGCATGATGGGCTGATTATCGCATCACCTGAATACAATGGGTCAATCAGCGCCGTATTAAAAAATACGATCGATTGGCTCAGTCGTCGTCAAGGAGACGAGGCACCCCAAATCTGCTTTAAAGAAAAGGTCGCCCTCTTACTTGCAGCGTCACCAAGTGGACTCGGCGGACTTCGGGGACTGCGGCATCTTACTACCCTGCTCCATGGTATTCAGGTCATCGTGCTACCAGAGCAAAAGGCCATTCCTGCGGCCCATACACTATTCGATGACTCCGGTATCGCCGATGAAAAATTGAAGGGTGATGTGGAACGACTCAGTGCGCGTCTTGTAGAAATGACAACGCGTATCCACGGAAAACAAACACGCTAAAGTCCCTGCGCCCTGTGCCGATAAGTACTAGCAGAGGCCAAGACACGGAGGTCGAGGCGACAAAGTGACACGGAAGTCAACGGAGGAGGCGGTAGAGGCTAGATAACTCGTCGGGTGTCATCCCCAACACCAACGCGATCGACGTTTTGTCCCATAGTCTTTCCATCCATGAGAGGCGCCATAGCAACTTTGTTGTGGCGTTTTTCTCTTTTTATCGCCACCCGCCAATCCAACGCGCCCCCACCCTGAAACCGCACAATTCATGTCTCCGACATAATTTTGTCTTCTGACTAAAGTATCCCGGCGGGTTGCCGATACATTCAGTACAAGGCGGCGACACGGAGGTCAACGCCAGCGCGACATGGATGTCATCTGCTACATAGCCTGGTTTCAAACTCACAGGGTGGTCAATCCCACCGCCTGCTATTGCGAGTTTCCCCAGGGCCTTACCTCCGAAGCGCGTTGCAGCCCTGTTGCAACGCGTTTCGAATTTCCCCGAAACTTTTTTTCTAAAGTCTTCCCCACACCCGCCGATAAGACCCCTATATAGAGTCAGAATTGGCACGTACCCGTACGAGAACTGGGGTGTCTATCCCAACACCTTAACCAGTCGCTAATCTCTGCTTCTTATCTCCTCGATTGCGCCATGACCTCGGTCATTGGCGCATTCTTTTTTGGGGACTGCACCGGCCGAATGGATGCCACTGAAGCCTCGTTGAACACGTGGTAAACGGGCGTCGTCCTGCATGAAACAACGATGGCGACCGCCGGGGCCGTCCCCCTGAGGGAAATCACACGCTGGCAGGCGTCATACCCCCTAAGGGGAAATGGCACTCTGGGGGAAACAGCCCCGACTGTCTTCTCGTCCTGCCCTGCGGTGCCAACATAAGCCAACCACGGGGTTTGTGGCGCTGGGTGATAATGGCCACGTCGGTGCAGTCCCCAGCACCCCCGTATCACTCAAGCCCTTCCGGTAGTCCGTAGAGCACTTCTTTCATCACCAGACCCTGTGGCGGGGCGCAATGGCCCACAAAGGGCCCCCCGGAGGCCAGCGCTTCGCCGATAAATTCCGGGCCGAATCGACCCCGACCTATCTCGATCAGGGTGCCAGACAGGTTTCTCACCATCTTATAGAGAAAGCCATTGCCAAAAAACTCGATATGCCACAGATTTTTGGAATCTATCGGCCCCACGACACCGCCCCGGTGAAATTTCACCGAATAGAGGGTCCGCACCGTCGTTTTCATCTGACAACCCGTGCTCTGGAAGCCCGCAAAGTCATGGGTGCCTTCTAATTGGGGCAACAGCGACTCGATCAGGTCCAAATCTACGGCATAGGGTACCTGCCACGTATAGGGCGCGCTGAAGGGGTCCATTTCCCGGCTGAAGTTAAAGGTATAGCAATACCGCTTCGCTTTGGCCGAAAAACGGGCGTTGAACTCCGAATCGACCGGTGCCAGATGACAAATCTGGATTTCCGGCTCCAGCATCCGCGATAGGGCGTGGCTGAGCTGCGGTGGCACCTCCGGCCGGGGCCATTCACAGGAAAAGACCTGTCCCAGGGCGTGTACCCCCGCATCCGTGCGCCCGGCGCCCTGAATTCGCACGGGCTCCGAGGCGATACGGCTCAGGGCCGCTTCAATTTCCCCCTGGACGGTTCGGCGGTCGTCCTGGATCTGCCAGCCGGAGAAATTTGTGCCGAGATAGCGCACTATACCTTTGAGAGTGTGAGACATGGGCCCATTGTAAGGGAGGACCAGGATTCCTCGCCACTTTCGCAGGGAATGAGGGGCCGAAAAAGAATATTTTTTGATATTAATTTTGGCCTCAACGCTGCGATACCGCTGAATTGGCGTCTTTTGGTTGGTTTTCGGCGGAGCGCAGCGGTCTGGATCCGAAAATTATTTTTCAAGAAGGCTAAAGTTCGGGCTAAAGTTGCCGATAAATACTGCAGGTAAGCCGAAACAGGACTTATTCACTGAAAAATTGAAGCGAATACGTGAGACCCAGGGACGGGTCTCTGCAACATCATGGAGGATGGCGCAACAGCGCGGGCTAAGCACCCGCATGACGGCCTCGTGGCCCGACTATGACAATTGAATCATGTTGATCGAAAACTTCGGTTTTTGGCAAGGAAAGACGGCAGGATGCCTGAGAACCTTGCCACAAGGAAACGCCGTGGTGACCACAATGCAACCGGGCACGGGACATGCCCCACCGCAGCAGGGTTATCACCGCATCAATACAATGGGACCAATCGGCACCATGTAGGAGCCGATTTCTGAGACAGCCACTCATGGGACGAAGGGCTTCCGCACAAGCGGGAGCCATTCAAGGGGGGTTGCCTCGGAGGTAGCGCAAGGACGCGCTATACCAACCACTCACGGAGGAATACATCATGGGACTTCGAATCAACACCAACGTAGCAGCGCTCAATACTGCCCGTGTTCTGAAACGGTCTACCAGTTCACTCAACAAGTCGCTGGAACGCCTTTCCAGTGGTCTTCGGATTAACCGCGCGGCGGATGACGCGGCCGGTCTGGCCATCGCTGAGGGTTTTAACTCGGTGGTACGCGGGACCCAGGTCGCACAGCGCAATGCGCAGGATGGCATCAGTCTGGTGCAAACTGCGGAAGGCGCGCTGAGCGAAACGACCAATATATTGCAGCGAATTCGTGAACTGTCTGTTCAGGCAGCGAACGGAACGCAAAGTACGGCCAACCGACTCTCGTTGGATACCGAAGTAGATCAACTGTTAGCTCAAATCGATGACATCGCGTTTGACACCGAATTTAATGGTGTGCGTGTATTGAGTTCGAATACGTCATTGACCTTGCAGACAGGCGCTTTTCAAGGGCAGACCCTGTCGATCTTGCTGACCTCGGCCACCCAGGGACAAATTGGTGTGTCGGTAGTCAATCTGCAGACGACCGCCGGTGCCGTAAGCGCGCTGAGCACGGTAGACGCCGCGTTGCGCTCCGTTAATACCCTTCGGAGCACGCTGGGTGCCTTTCAGAACCGACTCGAGTTTACGATTAGTACCCTGGCTATCCAGGAAGAAAACTCAGCCGCCTCAGAAAGCGCTATTCGCGATGCCGACATTGCACAGGAAACGATTCGTTTTACACGAAATCAGATTCTGGTCAGCGCAGGAACATCGATTCTGGCCCAGGCCAACATTGTGCCCCAAACGGCACTCCAGTTGCTGGGTTAATCATACCGTCTCTAACCAGGGCGGCCGGACCTCAACGGATTTGAGGGGCCGGAAACGGAATTACCAGCCATCGGCTGCCCTGGTCAATTTATAAACGTAGTCGAAAGGAGGACCTGAGACAATGGATGAACGGCGAGTCGCGTCGCCCGCAATCTGAAGAATGTCTACATCACGGAAGAATTAGTTACAGAGGGATCGGGAATCTCTCTGGCCACTCATGGAGGATAATACTATGGGACTTCGAATTAATACCAACGTAGCGTCGCTTAACACGGCGCGTACTCTGCAACGGTCTACCAATTCACTTAACAAATCTCTGGAACGTCTTTCCAGTGGTCTCCGGATTAACCGTGCTGCCGATGATGCGGCCGGTCTGGCGATTGCGGAAGGCTTTCGTTCCGTTGTCCGTGGCTCTCAAGTCGCTCAGCGAAATGCACAGGATGGCGTAAGCCTGGTGCAGACCGCTGAAGGGGCGCTGAGTGAAACCACCAACATCCTGCAACGTATCCGCGAGCTGTCTGTACAGTCGGCGAACGGAACGCAGAGCACCACCAACCGGGCCGCTCTGAACAACGAAGTAAACCAGCTGCTGCAGCAGATCGACGACATCGCCTTTGACACCGAATTCAATGGTGTCGCGGTGTTGAGTTCCAGCAGCACGCTGACACTCCAGACCGGTGCCTACACCGGCCAGACCCTTCAAATTGCTGTCGTCAGTGGTGCCAGTCAAGGTGCTATCGGCGTAAGCACGGTGAATATCTCCACGGCGGCCGGCGCGGTAAGTGCCCTCAGCCAGGTCGATACCGCACTCCAGCGGGTAAACACCCTCCGCAGCAATCTGGGTGCCCTTCAGAACCGCCTCGAATTTACGATTAATACGTTGGCGATTCAGGAAGAAAACTCGGCTGCTTCGGAAAGCGCCATCCGCGATGCGGATATCGCCCGCGAGACCATTCAGTTCACGCGTAACCAGATCCTGGTGAGCGCGGGTACGTCGGTTCTGGCCCAATCCAATATCGTTCCTCAGACGGCACTCCAGCTTCTCGGTTAATTAACCGGAATCCTGTCGTTCAGTCTAACGTAATTTGGTGGCTCCGGCGTTTGCAAAATGCGCGCCGGAGCCCCCCGAAATCATTCAGAAAGGAGATTCAAACCACGTGGTTCCATCGTCGTCGCGCCCAATAGGGCAAGGCGGATGTATAGGCACCACATGAGAAGTACACACCCGATTGGTTAGGGATACCTGATTGGGTGATCTTGGAGGTAAGATCATGGGATTACGAATAAACACAAACGTCCCGGCTCTCAATACGAGCCGGGCGCTTGATCGTTCTACGCGCGAATTGAATCGCAGCCTGGAACGATTGAGCAGCGGCCTGCGCATCAATCGCGCCGCCGATGATGCGGCAGGCTTGGCCATTGCCGAAGGCTTCCGCACACAGGTGCGGGGTGCGCAGGTGGCACAGCGGAATGCGCAGGATGGCATCAGTCTCGTTCAGACCGCAGAAGGTGCGCTCAGCGAGACCACCAATATCCTGCAGCGCGTTCGAGAGCTTGCCCTGCAGTCTGCAAATGGAACGCAAAGCTCTGCCAACCGCGCCGCGCTGAACACCGAGGTGCAGCAGCTGATCGCACAAGTCGAAGACATCGCCCTGGATACCAGTTTCAACGGCATCAGTGTGCTCAGTAGCAACCAATCCATTACGCTGCAGACCGGTGCATACACCAGCCAGACCCTGCAGGTCAGTATTGGCGGAGCCCGCTCCACCGACCTGCGTATCAGCGCCATCAACGTCTCGGCGGTTACGGGTGCCACCTCGGCCATCAGCGCCATTGACGTTGCTTTGGCAAGCGTTAACACACTCCGAAGCAATCTGGGTGCCTTTCAGAATCGGCTGGAGTTCACCGTGAACACCCTCGCCATTCAGGAGGAGAACGCCGCAGCCGCAGAGAGTTCCATTCGCGATGCCGATATTGCCCGGGAAACCATTAAATTCACCCGAAACCAGATTCTGGTTAATGCCGGGGTTTCCGTGTTGGCCCAAAGCAATGTGACGCCCCAGGCCGCGTTGAGCTTGTTGAGTACCTGATTAACATAAATTTTCGTGTCGTAGTAAGAGGACAAGGCACGTGGCATAGGAAACGGTCTGCCTTTGCGCGCGGTAACCGACAGCCACGGGTGTACGTGCCCTGCAAGATATAAGGAGATATACCATGGAACTGAATAGCGTCCAAAGCAGCGCCGTCGGGGTACGCGCAGTTGACGCACCACCGACATCACCCGACTTCAGTCGCCCGAAAGGCAATGAAGCGACGCCTGCCCCCATAACCCAACGCAGCCGCAACCAGGAAGCCAATTCCGCCGTACAGCGGCCGGATCCCGTGCGTTCCATTGTCGTTCAGCAGGAATTCCCGCCCAATACCCGACTCCATCTTGACAAGGAGAGCAATCGGATTGTGGCCCAGGTCCTGGATGACAACAATGAGGTAATTCGCCAGATTCCCGCCCAGGAATTACTGGATATTTCTGCACGTTTCAACCGTCTCGAAGGCATAATCTTCGACGAACTCAGCTAGAAGTCTGGCCTGAAAGAACCCATCGATGCACCTGTCGGTGTGTGAACGCACCCGTGGGACGCGCGTGCCACCCTCCAATCAGGGCCTTCAGGCCAGCATTCCAGCTGAACCGGTACTAATTGGGGCTACCGTAATGCCGTCAGGTCACCAAGGTCAGTGACTCTACATCCTTACGAATTGTGGCCACATCCGCGTCACGAAGATTCACACTACCCCCCACCGCATTTTCCTGTGCCTGGGCACCATTACGTGCCCCCACCAGGGCCGTCGTAATACCTGGCTGGTGGGTAACCCACGCGGTAAAAAGTTGGCCCAGCGTGATCCCATAGCCATCGGCGATGGGTTGCACCCGGCCCAGCATATCCAGCACGGCACGCCGGTTCTCCGCCTTAAACATGGGGCTGGCATGCCGGATATCGTCCTCGGGAAAACGACGTTCCATGTCGACCTTACCCGTCAGCAGGCCCTGCGCGATCGGGCTATAGGCCAGCACGCCAATCGAGTGCTTCACGCAAAACGGCAGGAGCGTGGCTTCCGGCTCTCGTTGGAGGGCGTTGTAGCGAGGCTGGACGCTGTCCACCGTGCCCTTGGTCTGGCACAGGGTTATCATGTCGGTGTCGAAGTTACTCACGCCGATAGCACGCACTTTGCCCGATTCTTTCAGGCGCATGAGGGCCTCCATGGTGTCATCCAGGGGCCAGGTGCTGTCCGGCCAGTGGACCTGGTAGAGATCAATCACATCGGTTCCCAGCCGCCGAAGACTGGCTTCACACTCCTCCACAATAGACTCCGGTCGGCCATTGCGATAAACGGTGCAGGGCGTACCGTCGTTTTTCTTGGTCTCCATCTTCTTCTCCCCTTCGGCGCGGTCCCAGCGCATCCCGCACTTCGTGGCGATAATTACCGAATCACGTCGTCCGGCAATGGCCCGGCCCACCACCGTCTCGCTGTGTCCCATGCCATAGGTGGGTGCCGTGTCGATACAGGTTATACCCCCATCTATCCCCGCGTGAATCGCCTCAATGGCAAGGTCGTCGTCGGTCCCGCCCCAAAGCCAGCCACCAATGGCCCAGGCACCAAAACTGACCGCAGGCAGTTTAATATCGGTCGTCCCTAAGGTCGTGAATTTCATGCATCAACTCCATCTTGTTCGTCGTAGAGTACGCGCCCGGTACGGGGCGGCTGTCCGGCGTTGGACATCCCCTTGAGTATGAAGACTGCCCGTCTGCCCATGCAACTCTACGCGTCATCGCCCTTTACCGAATCGGACCGTTAAGGTACACTAACAACACCGGGTGGGCCCGTCGGATAATCGACGTGACAGCGCTTACCCTTTAATCCGTCGGGGTCTTCCCGGGAGTGTCACCATGAATAAACCCATTGTATTGCTCATACTCGGTGCCGTTGTTGGAATTGTTGCGGGCGCGGCCATCATGCACCAGTGGCTCATGCCCCAGTTGTGGGAGCGCGACGCCGAGCTGGCCCGGCTTGACCAGCACCAGTCGGTGTCGGGTAGCCCGGGTAACGGGGAAGCCGCTCGTCTCGCCCGCCTCGAAGAAGAGCGGGTCGCTTATGAAGATAACCTCGCCAAATTACGGGCCGAAGTGGAAAGCCTCAAGCAGCGTTCGACGGTAGAGGCCGCTTCGCCGGAACTCGCTGTTGTCGAGGATCCCCTGACCGCCGCCGATGGAACAAACGGGCCACCGCAAGCGGACAACGAAGGTGAACGCGATAATCGTCGTAGAGGTCGGGGCGGACCCTGGGGAGAAGGCACCCCCGAGGAGCAGGAAGCCCGCCGTCAGGAATTCCGGACCCGTATGCAGGACAACCTCACCAACTTCTTCACGGGAGAGCTGGAGAAGTCGAGTACTCCCGCCATGCAGGAACGCCTCGTGGCCCTGGAAGGCCAGGTCAACGATATGATGGAGTTGCGCCGTCAGATGCGGGAAGCAGAAACAGATGGGGACCGTAAGGCCCTCGGGGCGGCCTATGAGGAAAGTATGGTCGCGGCACAAGGCATTATGAAGGAACAACGTCGGGATATCATCGACACCCTCGCGACCCAGTTTAATATTACCAATAGCAAAGACCAGGCCGCATTCCGGCAGGCCGTTCAGGCCGCCGTAGAGAGCCCCTTCTTCGGCGACAACCCCTCCGCCCTCGTCTGGAACTCCGGTCGGGGCGGTGGCGGTGGTTTCGGCGGCGGTGGTGGTGGTGGCCGTCCCGGTGGCGGTGGTTTCGGTGGCGGCGGGCCTCCCGGACGCTAGATCAACGAAGATTCATCTCGGACAAATCCAGCTCGTTAGTTTCAGCAGTGCACACAAGTCAACGCACCGGCAGCTTGACGACTATCGCCTAAAAATAAGCCTTTGACAATTGGGAGCGCAGGCGGCCCGCCTGCCCGGGCCGAAGGCACGTTGCTTTTAC
>CAXBPH010000007.1:0-50063 GCA_963977445.1 uncultured bacterium
ACTTAATACCCCGAGCAGCCCAAAAGATCCCAACTTTGTGAAATATTCGGGCTAGAGTTACGTTACTGCGGCGCACATCCGTCCCGAATGACAGCCTTTTGGGACGATGAAGGCCACCATGTCGGGGTTCAAGGCATCCAATACCTGATTTCGGTAGAAGGACGCGGCCCGTCGACGGGTACCCAATTGCTGCTGCAACGCATGTTCACCCTTGGAGCCCGGCAGTTCCATTTTCTTTTCCTCTTGTATTGTCGCGTATAGGGGCATCGCCCAAGGGCTTGATGTCTACGAACGTCTACGACCTCAGTTGGTAATCCAGACCGCGCCATAGGGAGGTATTTCGATAGTAGCCTCGAGGTCGTCGTAACGGGTGCCCGAAAGCAGATCGCGCCAGGTGTCGGTGGCGATGAGGTTGAGCTCCACGAGGGGCACGACCTGGGGTTGGTCGGACACATTGTGGAGGGCAAAGATATTCTGATGCCGCGACCGGCTCTCCCGCCAGAAAGCGAATATCTGGGAGCCGAAGTGGAGGGTGTATTGGGTGGCATTCGGGTGGAAGGCCTCCTGCTCGCGGCGAATATTGATGCGTCGCTTCATTTCATCCAGCACAACCCGATGATGTTTCCTTGGATTGCCAAGGGCTTGCTCCAACTCGTCTTCCTGCCAGCGATGGCGATTGATAGAGCGGGCGCGGCCTGTTTCGGCCACGAGAGCGTGGTCGTTTTCCGTACCCAGGAGGCTGTGAATATAGATGGCGGGCAGACCTTCCAGAGCCAGCAAGACCGTGTGGGCGCAAAGGAACCGCGCTTGCTGGTAGGCGTCGGGCCCGCCGGCAATGGTGCCCTTGAGCGCGTCATAGAGGGAGATATTCACTTCATAGGGCACTTCGCCCCCATCGGGCATGCGGCGCGTGGAAACGGCACCGCCGAAATCACGGAAGGTATCGAGCATGGCGGTCAGTTGGGTTTCACTCAGCAGGCCTTCTGCCGGGCGCACGCCAATGCCATCATGAGAGGCGATAAAATTCAGATAGGTGCGGCCCTGACGCGCGGGGGGCATGGACATCATCCACGTTTTCAGGTGGGTGCAGTCGCCCGTAAGCAACGCGTTGATCAACAGGGGCGGCAGGGAGAAATTGTAGATGAGGTGGGCTTCATTCTCATTACCAAAGTAACTGAGGTTCTCCCGATTAGGCACGTTGGTCTCGGTGATGATGACCGCTTCGGGCTCGAGGGTTTCCAAAATCAGTCGGAGCAGCTTGATGATTTCGTGGGTCTGTTTAAGATGGACGCAGGAGGTGCCCGATTCTTTCCACACGAATGCGACGGCATCCATGCGAAAAAGGGTGACGCCCCGGCGAACGTGGTCGCGCAGCACGCGAATCATGGCGTAGAGCACTTCGGGGTTGGCGTAATTCAGGTCAACCTGATCTTCGCCAAAGGTGCACCACACTTCCCGCTCACCATTCACGGTCTGCACCTTGGTAAACAGCGGCGTTGGACGGGGCCGGACTACCTGACTCCAATCGTCCTCGTCGGAGCGCTCAATAAAAAAGCCACGGCCCGGGTCGATATCTTCCCGGTAATTCCGAAACCATTCGCTGAATGCCGAGCAGTGATTCAGCACCAGGTCGGACATGATCTTGAAGTCGCTACCAATAGCTTCAATGTCTTCCCAGGAACCCAGATCGGGGTTCACCGCGTGATAGTCGATGATGGAAAAACCATCGTCGGAGCTATAAGGGAAAAAAGGCAAAATGTGCACACCGCTGAGTGTGTTTCTCAATTCGCGGGACAAGAATCGATGCAGGGTGCGCAACGGGGCTTCGTTATCCTTGATGATGGAATCGCCATAGGTAATGGCAATTACATCACGCTGATTCCACTTGTTGACGCCACCCGTTGAGCTGGTGACATAGCCCTGAATCTGGGATTCTTTCAGCAGGGTGTTGGTAATCGACTCCACCTGATCGATGCCATAGATCTCTTCCACGTGTCGTTCCACCCGCTGCCGCAGTCGCTGGGCATCGGGGTGACGGGTCGGGTCGGCCACATTGGAGGAGCCAAATTCCCGGGCATCGGCGTCTACGGCTTCCACCAGCTTCTGATAGATATCGGGCATGGCGGAAACGACCCGCTTCCAGCTCGGCATGAAGGGAGCCTCCATCGACTTGGTGAGAAAGTCCTGGCCGGCATCCATAATATTCTGGGAAAAGAGCTCTATCGTTCTGATTTCGCTGTGACGGTCATAGCGCAAGCCATTAAAAATGGCATCGTTTTCGAAGCTTTCCACCAGATCCAGCGCGATGCGGTAGTAGGTCGCCTTGATGGTGCGAATACGCTCGGAGGAGAAAACTTCGCCCTGGGTGGCCATCTTACGAAAGAGGGACTTGGCGATGTCGCTGCTCATGCGGGATAGACCCCGGGCCTTGTCTTCTGCCGAGAGGTCCTGGTGTTTGTGGTCGTAGGTGTCGGCCACATCGACCTGGCAAATCTGACTGGTGGCGTAGTTTCGGTACATCTCCGAGAGGATGCCCATTTCGAGGCCCCAGTCGGAGGGAATATGAATATCTTCGATGACATCCCGTTGGAGCGCAAATTCGCCGGCCAGGGCATAGCGAAAGCTGTCCAAATATTCGAGATAGCGATTGGGTCCGCACACGGTTCCCATGGCCCGAACGAGCGGGGTAACCAGCAATCGACAGACCCGGCCATGCATGGATTGGTTGGCAATGCGGGAATAGTATCCCTTGCAGAATTTATAGCTGAATCGTGGATTGGCCACAGGGTAAATCAGGCGGGCCAGCATCTCACGGTTGTAGGTGACAATATCGCAATCGTGGAGCGCCACCGATTTCGCCCGACCCGTCGCCAGGATGTAGCCAAACATATACCACACGTTGCGCCCTTTTCCGGGCTGCTCGGGGGCGAGGCCATGGGACTGCAGCACGGCATCGATGGCCCGGAGGCGGGGCCCGTCATTCCATAGCACGGCGGGCCGCTGGGGCAAGCGATTAAAGAATCCGAGGGCTTTGCGAAATTGGGATTCGTCGGCCTGATCGAGCCCTACAACCAGTTGGTCGAGATAGGGCACCTTACACAGCTCATCGACGATGCCCGACAGGGCCGGGCCTTCCAGCTCGGAGTAGAGGGAGGGCAATATGAGCGCCATGGGGTCGGTCTTGCGAATCTCGAGTAACTCGGTCTCCAAATCTTCCAATGAACGGGTATGGAGATTGTGCAAGGCGGTGACGATGCCGTGTTGATGAAAGTCTGCCATGATAATACATTCCTAGATAAGGCCTCGGTACGGTTCAAGAAGTTGCAGCAACGACGTGTTCCAGCCCTGGGGGCCGGGCTCAGACGCGTGAATGACCTCCGGTGCGGTGGGCTGTAGCCCGGCAGGGTGGCGGGGATTGGGGATGACAACGGCTGTATCTGCCGCCGACAACATCTCCAGATCATTCGGGCTGTCGCCCAGGGCCACCACATGCCATTCCGTGTCTGGCATTCGTTCCTGATAGTGTTCTACGACTCGTTTTAAACCCATTGCCTTATCGGTATTACCCATAAGGTGAATAAATCGTCCACCTTTAATAGTTCGAACGCCCCCTTCTCCCAAGGCCACCTCAAAGCGCTCCCACAGCGCATCGGTGTCGTGCCAGAGGATAGGCTCGGTTGCGAACCGAGCCATGGAACGTTCTGCCTGTTCGGCGGACAAACCCGTGTGTTCCACGACTTGCCCGACCGTCCAGTCTGAAAATCCTTCGAATTTATACCCTTCTCGCTCACGTAATTCGTGGGCAATCGCCAGAATCTCCGCGCGCCCGAGTCCGTTGCTTTCGATCCCGTAGGGCAACGGGGTATCGGGAAGGTCGGGCTCTGGCAGGAGGGTCTTGTCAGGCGGTGATGCAACGATGGCCCCATTTTCTGCGATCAAGGGGGCGTTCGTTGCCAGGGTCCCGACAAGTTCCATCATTTCATCGAGCGTCTTACTCGAACTGAGAACCAGCGGAAAACCCAGTGACTTCAAGAGGTCCAGCGCGGGCGTTGCCGCTTCCCAACGGTAGCTGTCATCCAGCAAGGTACCGTCCAGGTCGGAGAAGACGAGAAGCCTGGCCTGGCGTTCGGGGGATTCCAATTCCGCTAATACCTTCATCGGTCCCATTGTAGCGGAATGGGCCGGTTGAAGGGTAATGGCGGGCTCGGTGACAACGCCTTGGTGTTACGTATTGGAACGTTTTGCCAACATCCCATGGGCCAGACATCCAAGGGAAATGCGAAAAACCCAACGCACCTTTCATGGGGGCCCTTATCCGCTCACGGCCGCGTGAATCCGCTCAATCTGAAATAGATGGTAGCAATCATGGGCTGCGTAGAGACGCACCATGGACGCCAGGGTCTCTTTTCCCCGCTGTGAATGAATGCCATAACGAGACCACTGTTCCGGACGCACCCGGCGGAGCAGACGGAGATTGACGGTGCGGATGAGCGAGAAGTTCTCCAGGGCTTCTTCCAGCAGTACCTCTTCGGGGTAAAGTCCTTCAATCCAGGCATCCTGGTCAACGACAGGAAGCGCAGGACCATCCTCTGCAAGTACGGTTCGATAACGGTACCCGAGGGCCACTTCCGTCTGTCCGAGGTGTTGGACGACCTGCAGCACGGACCATTTTCCCGGTGCTTCGGGCAAGGCGAGTTGCGCCTGCGGTATTTTCTCCGTAGCGGCGCGTACGCGATTCGGTGTTTCCGAGAAGACATCCAGGGGTTCACGTTCCCCAAGGTAGGCCAGTAGCGAATCGATGTAGTCCGGAGAGTCTCCTGCGGAATGGGAGTTGGAACTGGTCATGACGGCAATCCTCCAGGTTCAGGTTTGTTTCACACGACTCTATGCATACCGAATCAATGATACGGGCAGCTCAGGGTTCAACGGACGCAATTGGCTACGTTTAATTGGAAGGGGCAGTCACGCGACACGAAATCCGGTTGGGATAGCGCACCGGGTGCCGGTGCAGGCTGGTGGGTTGGTTGGGTGGAGAAGGGCGAACGCATCGACACCTTCGCCCTGAATCTGGATATCAAGGAAGCAGCCGACGGGGCCAAACGGGAGGAGTTTGCCCGGGCCAGTCTCACCACGCTCGGGATTCTACCCTGATGCGTCGCCTACCCCTTGGGCGATGGCACCACCATTACGGGACAGGTCGCCCCTTTTAGCACGCCTTCGCCGACGCTTCCCATAACAAGGTGATAAAGGGCACCGTGGCCATGGGAGCCGACGACAATTAAGTCGGCATTAAGCTTCTCGGCCTCACTCAATATTTTAACCACCGTAGGCCCCTGGATGACTATGCTGTGGGCTTCGAGACCTGCCGCACGCAGTTCATCGCGGAGGGTGTTTTCCTCTTTGAAGTGGCGAATCGCCTCCTGGGCCACATTGTCTCGAACATGTTCCGGCCCGGGGTCGTAGCCCACAAAATCCGGTTCCGGGGGCTCGATGTGAAGCAAGTAGAGGGTCGCCCCATAAGCGGACGCCAGATTGCGGGCCATGTCTACGATCGGTTGGGTCACATCAGAAAAGTCGAGTGCCGCGAGAATGGTCTTCATCGGTTATGCCTCCTGGGTTGCGTTGTACCTTTAGCATAACATGGACGATAAGTAGTTGGTCGGATCTACCCGTCATCCGCTCCAACCACCCAATTACCAGCGCCCACTATACTTGCAGCCCAAAAAGCAACCACGGGTGCCACCCTCAAATGATGGTGGGTGACGTGAAGGGATTGCAGGTGCCGTAAAGTCATCCGGTGGAAAGTGGCTGCCCTACGCCCAAAATACTTGCAGCCAAAAAAGCAACCACAGTTGCCGTAGTGCCCGCAGTCTACCCGACCATCCCGCGTAAGGCGGTGAGCAACTCATCACACTCTTCATCCGTGCCGATGGTGATGCGAAGGGCAGTGTCCAGTCGGCGGTGCTCGAAATAGCGAACGAGTATCCCCCCTTCCCGGAGCTTGAGGAAGAGCTCTTTGGCAGTTGGGGTGCCGTTCCAGAAAGCCAACAGGAAATTGCTTTGAGAATCGGGCACGTCAAAGCCCAGAGCAATCAGCGCATTGCGCACCCGCTCGCGGGTAACGCAAACCCGACCAGCGGAGATTTCCATATGGGCGTAGTCGTCCATGGCCATGAGGCCGACGAGCTGGCTGATGGCGTTCATGTTGTAGGAGTCTTTGGTCTTGAGGAATTCCGCGATGAGGGCCGGGTTGGCCACGGCCGTACCAATACGCATGCCTGCGAGACTGAAGGACTTGGAAAAGGTCCGCATGACGATGACGTTGTCAAAACGGGCGGGAAAATCGATGCAACTGTCGTCGGCAAAGTCCACGTAGGCCTCGTCGATAACCACGATGCCGTCGAATTCGGTACACAGGCGCTCTACGGCTTCCAGGGGCACCGCCACACCGGTGGGGGCGTTGGGCCGGGTCAGAAGGCAGAGGCGGGCCGGGGTGTTGTAGAATTCTTCGGTGAGTTGGAAGTCCTCGTCGAGATCCACGTACTTCAGGCCACAGCCGTGCAAATTACAGAGCACTTCATAAAGCGAATAGGTGGGGTAGGTGGCCAACACCGTATCGCCGGGGTCGACAAAGGTCCGCAGCGCGAGGGCAAGCAATTCGTCCATACCGTTGCCGATGATGACCCAATCGGGACTTTCGCAGCCATAGCGGGCGGCACAGAGTTCGCGAAATTCCCGCGACACGGGGTCGGGGTATTTCCGCAACCATTCGGGGTCGAATTTTTCGAAGACTTCGGTCACCCGGGGCGACGGTGGATAGGGATTTTCGTTGGTGTTGAGTTTTACCAGCCGTTGGCCCTGGGGTTGTTCACCGGGCACGTAGCCTTCCACACCGGCCAGAATACTGCGGCCATACTTCATGATTGACGAACCTCGATAGAGCGGGCGTGGGCCTGAAGCTCTTCCGCCTCCGCAAATTCGCGGATATCGGCGGCGTCCCGTTCCAGGCGTTCCCGGGAGTAATACAACATACTGGTGACTTTACGAAAATCTTCGGCGGTCAGGGGCGATGAAAAACGTGCCTTCCGACCGGTGGGTAAAATATGGTTGGGGCCCGCGTAGTAATCACCCACCGCGACCGGGGTCATGGGGCCAAGCATCATGGCACCGGCGTGTTTGATGCGATCCACAAAGTTGCGGGGATACTCTACCTGGACACTCAGGTGCTCGGGGGCATAGAGATTGGTAAGCTCCACGGCCTCATCAATCGTGCGGGTCTGAATAAGGACGCCGCAATTGTTGAGGGACTGCTCAATAATGGACTTGCGCGGCAATTTCGCCGTTTCTTCGATGAGCCGGGCTTTTACATCCTTGATGAGTCGGGCCGACGGGGTAATCAGGACGGCCATAGCCTCTTCGTCGTGCTCGGCCTGGGCCAGCAACTCGGCGGCTACATAGATGGGGTTGGCATGATCGTCGGCCAGCACCACCACCTCGGATGGCCCGGCTTCACTATCGATTTCCACGGTGCCTCGGACGAGTGCCTTGGCGGCCGTCACAAAGGTGTTGCCGGGTCCCGTAATTTTGGTCACGGCAGGAATGGTCTCGGTGCCATAGGCCAGGGCTGCTATGGCCTGGGCACCACCCACACGAAAAACACGGGTGGCACCGGCTATCTTGGCCGCCGCCAGCACGACAGGGTGAATTCCACCGTTGTAGGATGGGGGCGACACCATAACGATTTCTTTGACGCCTGCCACACGGGCAGGAACAATATTCATCAAGACGGAGGAGGGGTAAAAGGCTTTTCCGCCGGGCACGTAAACGCCCGCACTCTCGATGGCGGTAATTCGCTGACCGAGAACGGTGCCGTCTTCCTGGGTTTCTTCCCAGGACTCCCGCAACGACTTGCCGTGGAAGTTGCGAATATTCTCGTGAGCACGCTCCAGAATCTGGCGCATGCGGGGTTCGAGGGAGGACAGCGCGGCATTGATCTCTTTGGGCGTAACCTCAAACTGCTCGGCAGTAAGACGAACACCGTCGAAACGCTCGGTGTAGTCGACGAGGGCTTTGTCACCCTGCGTTCGCACCGTATCTACGATAACCTTGGTTGCATCCAGTTTGTCCTGAATACCCTGCCCAAGGCTCTGACTGTCGCCGTGGCTCGTAACGAAGGCACAGACCTCCGCGAAACCCGCGTCATTTCGCACAACAAATTCTTTCATGCTCATCCCGTTCTGACGGCGTGCTTACTCGCGCACCCGTTCAATATCAGCGCCCAGCCCCACCAGTCGCTCTTCGATTCGTTCGTAACCCCGATCAATATGATAGACCCGCGAAATAGCCGTCTCGCCCTGCTGTGCCATCAAACCAGCAATAACTAGGGCCGCACTGGCCCGCAAATCGGAGGCCATCACCGGTGCACCGCTCAGACTCTTTACGCCACGCACGATGGCCGTGTTGCCATCCACATTGATATCCGCCCCCATGCGCACCAACTCGGGCACCTGCATGAAGCGGTTCTCGAATACCGTCTCTTTAATTCGACTGACCCCGTCGGCCCGTGTCATGAGCACCATCATCTGGGCCTGCAAATCGGTCGCAAAGCCGGGAAAGGGCTGGGTCGTTATGTCGACCGACTTGATGCCGTTGGGCGCCGAGGCGCGAATCTTATTGCCCATAATTTCCACTTCGGCACCGGTGGCCCGCAGTTTCTTCAGGAAATTAGGAAAGTGCTCGGCCTTGGCATTGAGCACGGTTACATCGCCACCGGTCGCAACCCCCGCCGTCAGAAATGTGCCGGCTTCAATACGGTCGGACATGACGATATGTTCGGCACCACCCAGGGCATCCACCCCGACGATAGTAATCAGGTCGGTACCCGCTCCTGAAATCCGGGCACCCATGGCATTGAGGAAATGGGCCAGATCTTCGATCTCCGGCTCCCGCGCCACGTTGGTCAGGCGGGTCACGCCGTCGGCCCGGGTGGCGGCCATCATCAGGTTTTCCGTAGCACCTACGCTGGGAAAATCGAGGGCATAATTCACCCCTTTCAACTTGCCTTCTGCCACCACGTAGCCATCTTCGATGGCAATAGTCGCCCCAAGAGCTTCAAGGCCCTTCAGGTGAATATCCACCGGACGCGTACCAATGGCGCAGCCGCCCGGCAGGGATACCCGGCATTTACCAAAACGGGCAAGAAGGGGCCCAAGCACAAAGAAGGACGCGCGCATCTTGCGGACCAATTCGTAGTGGGCTTCGGCCTTGGTGAGATTCTGGGGCTCCATGGTCATGGAGCGCCCCGTAAAGTCGATGGTCATACCCATATCGGCCAGGAGTTTGTCCATGGAAAATATGTCATGCAAACAGGGTATGTTGTGCAGCACGCAGGTTTCTTCGGCCAGAATCGTCGCTGCCATCAGGGGCAGGGCGGCATTCTTGGCACCACGAACCTGTACACTGCCTTTCAGGGGTTTACCACCCCGTACGAGTATTTTATCCACCAGGGAATCCTTCTTTTCACAGTCCCCGCCTTTTTCCCCGGAAAACGGGAAACATTCCCGCGGAAAGGACGTCTAGCGACAGCTATCGCCCACGAACAGGGGAACAACACGGCAGGAACAGGGCTAACGGTGCAATTATGCCACAGTGGCTGGGGCCATTAATACTCTGGGAGCCGTCAAGGTTGCCAACGAGGTGATTAATTAACCCATGCCGGTTGCTGGAAACAGCCCCTCCGACACTCCGCCGGAGCGCCGGGTAGCGTTGGCTTACGGAGCAAAAGACGTTTGGGTGCTTGGGTACAGTCACGCCCCTCGGGGGCGCTTCGCTTTGGGCCGTGGACAGGTTGGCCACGGGGACTTCTGTGCGTAATACCGCTTGGGTTGGAGCGATACTGTCCCCTAAATAGAAACGGTGTGTTTCCAGGGTTCTGGAAACACACCGTTGTAGTGTCTTTACTAAATGGTGGCTTATTGTGCCGCAGGCGCTTCTGCCACTGGGGCAGCATCTTCCACGGGAGCGGGCACTTCAGCCGCAGGCGCTTCGGGAGCGACAGGTGCAGCAACTGCCGCTGCCGGAGCAGCGTCTTCCACGGGCGCGGGTACGGCTGCTTCGGGAGTGGATTCAGGCATGGGGGTGTCCACATTCACTTCAACCACGGGCGTCGCGGCATCGGTAGCTGCTGGTGCGTCGGTCGTCGCTTCGGGGGCAGGCGTTGCCGCAGCATCTTCGTCGGAGAACAGGGCACCCAGGCCCGTCGCGGGTCCGGCGATACCGTCGGTCGCGCTCATGCCGGTTTCATCAACCAGGGCCGGGGCGGAACTCGTACCAACATTACCGGAGAGCATGGACATGAGCAGAGCGAGCAGCATGAAGATTCCGGCCATGCTGTAGGTGATACGCTGGGGAAGGCTCTTGGAGGAGCGGGGGCCGAAAACGGCATCGCTACCACCACCGGCACCAAAGGCACCTGCAAAGCCAACACCCTTACCTTTTTGCAGGAGCACGATAATAATCAGGCCAAAGCAACTCGGCACATAGATGAACAGCATAAGCCACCGCAGTGCGTTCAAACTGAAAATTGTGTTGATCATGGTAGAATGAATCCTCTACGTTGCCGGAATCGCGCTCTAGTCATCGCAACCCCGACGTTTCGGGCCTCGGCCTGTCCGCCGCCCTCTTATAAAATACCTTACGGGAACCCCGACGGGACACCCGACTCACTTCTAAGAAATGTCTCGTTTCAGCTGTGGGCACTGACGGCAGTAATAATGCCGGCAAAGCTTTCGGCCTGTAACGCCGCGCCACCGACGAGGAAACCATCCACGTTGGGCTGGGCAATCAACTCCGCCGCATTGTCGGGCTTGGCACTGCCACCATACTGAATCCGCACAGCGTCAGCAACGGTATCGCCAAATTCTTTCCGCACCAGTTCGCGAACGAAGAGGTGGGCGGATTCTGCCTGCTCTGGGGAGGCAGTAACGCCCGTACCGATGGCCCAAACGGGCTCGTAGGCGATAGCCACCTGAGCAAACTGCGCTTCCGAGAGGCCCTTAAGCCCTTCGAGAACGTGGCGGCTCAGCACGTCGTCCATTTTGCCACCTTCCCGCTCTTCCAGCGTTTCGCCGATGCAGAACATGACCTTGAGGCCGGCACCGAGGGCGAAATGGAGTTTTTCATTCAACAGGGCATCGGACTCACCGAAATACTGGCGGCGTTCGCTGTGGCCGATAATAACCCAGGCACAACCCGCATCTTTAATCATCTGGGGGCTGACTTCGCCGGTGAACGCGCCATTTTCTTTGATGTAGGCGTTTTGCGCACCCACTTCCACATTACTGCCAGCCGCGGCATGGCTTGCGGCATGGAGGGCGGTAAAAACGGGACATACGACGATGTCCACATTGGAAACACCGGCCACCAGAGGCTTCAAGGCGTCCACGGTCTCAACGGCTTCGCCGATGAGTTTGTTTAATTTCCAGTTTCCGGCCACCAGGGGCTTGCGATTTGTGCTCATAGCTCTTCCATTCAACAGCCCTGACCTGACCCCACACCGGCGTCTTCCCAGAGGGAAGCGGGCGCCAACAAGGTCACGCGCAGGCACGTACCGGGCAGCCCACCTATAGGCAGGGTCCCGTGAGATTAGCGGGTAATTTCAAGGATTGAGAGAATTTCAATCGGCGCAGAGTACCATATAATCGTAACACCGCGCAAAAAAGAAACTGTTGACGAAACCTTGTGATCCGACTTTATACATGCTATAAAAATAGGAAGTAGGACGCAGGGATATGGATAAATTCGGGCAGGCTGGCCACGACATCCATAGCGCGTTTGGTTGCGCGCAGTTCGCCTGCACATTCGGTAGCATTGGCACCAGGCCTTTCGTGCACACAGGCAGGGTGATCTCACATTAAGCGTAACGCCTACCAGGAGGCCCGTTTCCATGAGCACCATCCAACTCGCCCCAAAATCCACGACGGAAATTGATATCCAACAGGCATTGGAGGCGGAGAAGAAACTTCGCTACGACAAAGCGGGCATCCCCACAGAGAAGCCGAAACACTTCAAACGTCCGACGGAACGTGTTTTTACGAGAAAAGAGCGGGAACACACCACGATTCTATTTGGCGGCCTGACGTTGCGCCATGAAAAGTTACTCCGCTCCGCCTTCAAATCACTGGGCTACAACCTCTCCCTCGTACCCACGCCGGTCAAGGCCGATTTCCAGGCGGGCAAGGAGTATGGCAACAACGGCCAGTGTAATCCGACCTATTTTACCGTGGGCTCCCTCGTTAATTACCTTAAAGATCTCCGGGACAATCAGGGTATTTCCACCGAAGTCATATTGAAGGACTATCTCTACATCACCGCCGGCTCCTGCGGTCCCTGCCGCTTTGGCATGTATGAAGCCGAATATCGCCTGGCCCTGCGGAACAGCGGCTTCGATGGTTTCCGCGTCATGCTTTTTCAACAGACCGGTGGCCTCGAACAGTCGGCAGGCGATGCCGGGCTCGATCTCAATGTGGACTTTGCCTTGCGCCTGCTCAACGCCATTATGATGGGCGATCTTCTGAACGAAGTGGCCTACCAATTGCGCCCCTATGAAAGCACCCCCGGCCAGGTCAACGCAGCCTTCGACAAAGCCATGGATCACCTCTGCACCGAACTGGAAGGCGCGGCGGATAAGGTCGGCACGGCACCGGGCTGGTGGAAACTGCTGCCCCAATCCGTGCGCGAAAAGGATGGAGCCAAAATTCTCCAGCAAGCCTGGGAGCCCTTCTTCGTAACGCTCATGGACGATGCCCGTAAAATTCTGCTGGAAAACGTGGAGGTGGACTACACCCGCCCCAAACCCATCTGTAAGGTCACGGGGGAATTCTGGGCCCAGACGACCGAAGGCGATGGCAACTTCCATATGTTTGAATTTCTCGAGTCCCAGGGCTCGGAAGTTATCGTGGAAACCATTACCACTTGGGTCAATTACCTCATTAACCAGGCCCGGAGCAAGATAGTCGATTCCAAGGGACTCGATTACCCGAAGGGATTCCTGGGCAAACTCCGCGGCGGATGTGCCTATCGCATGAAACTGGCCCGTATTGAAATTGCCCGCCGCTTTCTCATCCGCGAATACGACCGGCTGCGCAAGTCCCTGGGCGACACGGCCCATGCCCAGGTCTGCCAGCTCGAACTGCAACGGATGGGCCACCCCTATTACAACAGCAAGTCTGCCGGCGGTGAGGGCCACCTGGAAGTGGCGAAGAATATCTACTACGCCAACAAGAACCTGGCCCACATGGTCATGAGCCTCAAGCCCTTTGGCTGCATGCCTTCGGCACAGTCCGATGGTGCCCAGGCAGCGGTGACCTCCCATTTTCAGGACATGATCTACATTCCCATCGAAACTTCCGGCGAAGGGGACGTCAATGCCCACAGCCGGGCCCAGATGGCCCTGGGTGAAGCCAAGCTCAAATGTAAGCAGGAAATCCAGCAGTGCACGAAAAAGAGTGGCTATACCCTGGCCCAGATTCGCGCCTATGTGGAGGCGCACCCCGAACTGCGCAGCCCCATGCAACACATTCCCCATGCCGAAGGGGTGGTGGGACGTGCCGCGAATTTCGTGCTCTACGTGGGTGGCTTAATGGCGAAAGACAGCGATTGGTCAGTGGATACGCTCCCCGCCAAACAGCCCGCAGCCGTATAGGCCCCTGTCACCTCCCCGCTCGCCCACGTCAGATGAAAATAGAGGATTATATCCATGGGTAATTGCAGCAGTTCATCCAATGGTTCCAGCAGTTGCAGTTCGGGAAGCTGCGGCACGCCCGCCCCGGCAGAAACCAAAGCAAGTTCCTGCTCTTCGGGCGGCTCTTGCGGCTGCAGCACCAAAGCCGCGCCGCTCCCCCCCGCACGTCCCCCGGCGCACGAAGTTCTGACCTTTCAGCCTACCGCCCAATACCCCCAGGGCCTGATGATGGGCCTGGATGTGGGCAGCACGACGGTAAAAGCGGTCGTCGTCGATCCCGTTACCGATGAAATCCTCTGGAAAGACTACCAGCGCCACGAAACCAAGCAACCAGAGAAATGCCTGGAGCTCCTCGAAGCCGTGCGCCTGGCCTTTCCGGAGTTGCCCTGCAATGCCCTTCGCGTGCTCATCACGGGCTCCGGCGGCTCGGCGGTGGGCCGCCATATTGGTGCCCGCTTCGTGCAGGAGGTGAATGCCGTATCCCTTGCCGTGGAAAAGCTCTACCCCGACGTCATGAGTGTCATCGAACTGGGTGGGCAGGATGCCAAGATCATCGTCTTCAAGGAAATTGAAGAAACGGGCACCAAGAAAAAAATCCCCTCGATGAATGACAAATGCGCCGGTGGCACGGGTGCCGTAATCGACAAGATCAACGCCAAACTGCGTATCCCCGCCGCAGAACTCAGCAACATGGGCTACGTAGGCCACAAGCTTCACCCCGTCGCGGGTAAGTGTGGCGTATTCGCCGAAACCGACATTAATGGCCTGCAGAAGCAAGGCGTGCCCCGTGAAGAACTCATGGCCTCCCTCTTCGAGTCCATCATTCAGCAGAATTTGTCCGTGCTGACCCGGGGCCACACCCTCCTGCCCAATGTATTGCTCCTGGGCGGCCCCAATTGCTACGTGAAGGGCATGAAAGAGTGTTGGCGGCACAACATTCCCCAGGTGTGGAAAGAGCGCAATGTGGACGTGCCGGACCGCCCCATCGAAGAGCTCATCAAGGTGCCGGAGAATGCCCAGTATTTCGCCGCTATCGGTGCCGTCGAATTTGGCAAGTCGGAAATTGAAGATGATATCAACATGGGCGTCTACCAGGGCACGAAACAGCTCAACTGGTATCTCGATGTGGGCCGGATTCAGGAAAAAAAGGCGGCCGGCAGCACGGGCCTGGTGAAGACGGAGGAAGAACTCGCTGCGTTCTATGATCGGTACACGGTCGAATCGTGGGAACCCATGAACTTCGCGCCGGGCACGGTGGTGGAAGGCTATGTGGGCATCGACGGCGGCTCCACGAGTACCAAGGCGGTCCTGGTGGATAAAGACAAGAACATCGTCGACAAGGTCTACCAGCTATCCAAGGGCAACCCCATCGAAGACACCATGGAAGTGCTCGGCGATCTGGAGGCCAAGTTTGCGGCCCAGGGCTGCACCTTGAAGGTCCTCGGTGTAGGCACGACGGGGTATGCCAAGGATGTCTTGAAAGACGTGCTCAGCGCCGACGTGGCCCTCGTCGAAACCGTGGCCCACACCCAGAGCGGTCTGCACTTCTACCCCGACGCCGACGTCATTTGCGATGTGGGTGGCCAGGACATCAAGGTCATCATTCTCCGCAATGGCGCGGTAAAAGATTTCAAGCTCAATACCCAATGCTCGGCGGGCAATGGTTACTTCCTTCAATCGACGGCCCAGGATTTCGGGGTGGACGTGCGGGAATATGCCGATGTGGCCTTCAAGGCGGAAGCCATGCCTGAGTTTGGCTATGGCTGTGCCGTCTTCATGCAATCGGATATTGTGGACTTCCAGCGACAGGGTTGGCAGGCCTCCGAAATCATGGCGGGCCTGGCCGACGTGTTGCCGAAGAACATCTGGCTCTACGTTTCCCAGATTCCCAACCTGCCCAAGCTCGGCAGCACCTTCGTCCTCCAGGGCGGCACGCAAAACAATATGGCGGCCGTGAAGACCCAATCCGATTTTATTACAAGCCGCTTCCACGGCACAGGCATCGAGCCCCGTGTAGTGGTGCATAAACATTGCGGTGAGTCTGGTGCTATCGGGGCCGCCTTTGAAGCCCATCGACTCAACACCGAACAGGGTCGCGAGACCACCTTCATCGGGATGGAGGCCGTGCGCACCATTCAATACCGAACGACCCGGGATGAAAACACCCGTTGCTATTTCTGCAAGAACAACTGCCTCCGCACCTTCATCGACGTAAAGTCCGATGCCTCCACGAAAGCCGTAAACATCGCGGTAGAATCCAACACGATGAAGTTCAACACCTCCACCGTAAGCCACACCCGCATGAAACGGGGGGCCACGGAGGAAGAGAAGAAATCTCCCGACTTTGAGTCGAAGGTGCCTCTTGCCGCCGATGAGCAGCGTCTCATCATCGCCACCTGCGAAAAAGGTACGGTGGAAGATGTGGCCGATATGAAAAACATCAAAAAAGGCATGGACAGCATCAAGGAAAAATACCCCAACCTGGTGGAGCGGTCGGCGACCAAGGCTTTCCTATCGGTAACAGTGGATTCCGTAGCGGACCCACTGCCCGAAGTACGCTGGCATCATCGAGGCGCAACGCGGGCGGCTCTGGTGACACGACGATCCGCCATGGAAAAACGGCCGCAAATTCGTATCGGCATGCCCAAAGTCCTCAACATGTACTCCCAGGCCCCTTTCTTCATGGCCTTCTTCCAAAGTGTGGGTATCCGCGATCGCAATCTGGTCTGGTCGGATTACACCAGCGAAGGGCTCTACAAAGAAGGGGCCAAACGGGGCAGTATTGACCCCTGCTTCCCCAGCAAGGTGGGTATCCCCCACGTCCATAATCTGCTCTATGAAAAGCACAAGCCCAAGAAGCCCCTGGACTACATACTCTTCCCCATGGTGGATTCCTTCCCCACGTGGCTGGAAAACATACTGGGAAGCCGGGCCTGCCCCACCGTGACAGCCACGCCGGAAGCGGTCCACGCGGCCTTCACGAAAGAGAGCAATCTCTTCGCGGAAAAGGGCCTGGTGTATAAGAAGACCTTTCTGAACATGGACAACGACGCTCTGTGCGCCCGTCAGATGTTTGAAGATTGGGGCCCCGAATTGGGCCTTTCCGAAGAGGAAGCCCGTCGCGCGACCGATGCCGGCCTCAAGGCCCTGGCCGATTTTTATCAGGCCCGACGGGACGAAGCCCGCGCCATGCTCGACACCCTGGAACGAGAGAAACGACTCGGCATCGTGTTACTGGCCCGGCCCTATCACAACGATCCGGGAATCAACCACGAAATCATGGATGAGTTCCAGAAGCTTGGTTACCCCGTCTTCACGCAGGACAGCCTGCCCATCGACGCGGATCTTATGGAACGGCTCTTTGGTGATGAAGTCGCCGCCGGTGAAATCCAGAGTGCTTTTGACGTCAATGACGTTTGGAAGAACAGCTATTCGGAAAATACGTCACGCAAGGTCTGGGCGGCCAAATACGTGGCCCGTCATCCCAACCTGGTCGGCCTGGAACTCTCCAACTTCAAGTGCGGACACGACGCCCCCATTTATACGGTGGTGGAAGAGATTGTCGAAAATTCGGGCACGCCCTTCTTCTACTTCAAGGATATCGATGAGAATAAGCCCCAGGGTGCCATCAAGATTCGCGTTGAGACCATCGGCTACTTCCTGAAACGCTATCGCGAAGACATGATCTCCCGCGAGCAAAAGAGGACGGAAATCGATGCCGAACTTGCCGCGCTGGAAGCCGAATTGCGAAATCCGCGCATGGCCGCAGCGGTGGGCGTGTGAGGCGAGGCGTACATGCCCGACCACCGGTCTATCTGGCGAAAAAAGTGGGCGTGCGTCTCGGCTGGAACAATGGAGAGCGGCTCGCGGGCCGAAGGTATTTTTTTACGTCTTCGACGTAATGCAGGCGGGCCGCCTGCGCTCCCAATGGTCAAAAACTAATTGAAGAGATCGTGGCCAGGCCGCCGCCAATGATAGTCCGTACGCAACCAAAACAAACACGCTTGGTTTGCTCGACGGCTACCTTCGCCTAATTGGGCGCGGAAGGTTCGGTGGGGACGTCAGCCGTCCGTCGAAAACTTCCGAGGAAACGCAGGCACCACAGCTGAAAGTCATCAATCAGGCTGTAGAATACCGGCACGATAATCAGGGTCAGCAGGGTACCTACCGTCAATCCGCCAATGAGCGCACGACCGAGACCCGCGAAGGTGGCGGCACTGCCCGTGCTGACCAGCGCCAGAGGAACGAGGCCGAGTATGGTCGTCAAGGCGGTCATCATGACGGGTCGAAAACGGTCGCCCCCGGCCTTGACGATACAGTCGGTACGTCCAAGGTCGCCGCGCCGCACGAGATTGATGTGATCCACGATGACAATACCGTTATTCACGATGACACCTGCCATGAGTATGCAGCCAATCAGGGTGACACTGTCGAACTGGGAGCCCGTGAGAAAAAGCATCCAAACGGCACCACCGAGGGCCATGGGCACGGTGGTAAGGATGGACATGGGAAAAAACACCGATTCAAACAGAGCACTCATAACCAGATAAATCAGGATGAGGGCCATGAGCATGGTACTCACAAAGTTTGTCGAGTTTTCGCCGAGTTCTTTCAGGGAGTCGCCAAAATCGACGGTGTAGCCCGTGGGCATCCGAAAATCTTTGATCGCTACAGTGAGTTGGTTCTTGATGGCGCTGTAGTCGCTTGAGCGGGCCTGAGCCGTCACACTGATAACGTTTTTTCCGTTAAAGCGCTGTATGATGGAGGCCGTCTGCCGTTTCGTAAAAGTGGCCAATCGACTGATGGGCACGGGCTGTCCGGTGGTGCCAATGACCGAAACTTTTTCGAGATTGGCCCGGGATTTTCTATCTTCTTCACGAAATTGTGCCCAAACCGGAATTTCGCGAATACCCTGCTTCATGTAGGGCAATCGGGCCCCACGCATCGCGGCATCGGCGGTGAGAGCAATTATCTGGGCATTGATCCCATATTGTTCGGCCAGGGGCTGGTCGATGCTAATCTGAATTTCGTTCTTGGCCCGTTCCGCGTCGCTGTCCACATCGCTGATGAGGGGCAGCCGTTCCAGGCGCTCCTGAAAGGCTTCCGCATAGCGCTCCAGGGTCTCGCGGTCATCCCCGGACATATAGACCGTGACTGTGCCGCCGGTGCCGGAATTGCCCGTGTCGGTGACGTTGTAGAGAACTTCGGCACCGGGCAAACGCTTGCCGAGTACGGTGCTGAGAATCTGCTTCACCTCGTCGGTCGTAAAGGGCGGATCTTCACCAAGGGGGCCATCGTCTTCGGTATACAAATAGACGTTAAACGAGCCCTGTCCGTTGGAATAGAACGTCATGACATTCTTGATGCCCAATTCATCACGGCGCTCATCAATCTTCGCTTCCATGGAAGCGAAGAGGTGGTCGGCACGGGCCATATCGTAACTTTGGTCCAATTGCACCTGAATGGCGACTTCCCGGGTATCCAGATTGGGCATATCACGCATGCCCACCCGTTTAAATGGGTAGACCATCGTTACGGCTCCCAACATGGTCAGGAGTATCAAGGTCGCCAATCGGTTGTGGAGGGACCAGCGGAGGGCGGTGGAATAGCCTTTGATAATACGTTCAACAACGTGGAGGCGGGACAGCGCCCCCAGAAATCCCGTCGGAATTCGTCCATCGTTGCCTGACCCGGAAAGTCGGTGAAACAAATTGGCGTGGTCGTCCAGCCGGATGCGGCTCATGACCAGGGGCACGACGGTAAGGGATATGACGAGGCTACCGGCCAGGGCCACAATAAGGGGCAGGCCAAGTTGCCGCATGAACACAGACATACTACCGGTGTCCATATAATACATGGGCACAAACACCACCCAGGTCGTTGTGGTCGCCGCGAGAATCGCGAGGCCCACTTCCCGGGCACCCCGAATGGAACTCTCTTTGGGGCTGAAGCCGAGCTGCCGGTGGCGCATGATATTTTCGACCACCACAATGGCGTTGTCGACCAACATACCCACGACGATGATCAGGGAAACCATCGTAATCATGTTGAGGGTCAATTCTGCGAAGAACATGAAGACCAGCGCCACGACCAGCGAGGTGGGAATGGTCAGGGCCACCACGACGGTGGGCATGAGTCGATGCAAAAATATAAAGAGAACAATCAAGGCCATGGCACCACCAAAGACACCCTCTTTCATCAGGTTTTCCAGGGCGCTGGTAATGTATTCGGATTGGTCGAAAAAGATTTTCTGGCCTGTACCGTTAAAATCGGGAGACGCGAGGATATCTTCCATTTCTTCACGAATTAGACGGCAGGTCTGGACGGTGTTGGCCTCAGACTCCTTGGTGATGAGCACGAGCGCTCCCCCTTTGCCATCGAGGGAAACGTGCATACTTTCGTCGCGGGTCGCATAGCGAATCGTGGCCAGGTCGCGGAGGCGCATCCCGTCTGGCGATACCACGAGGTCGCCGAGCTGGCTCAAACGGTCATATTCCCCAACAACCCGAACAATATGCTTGGCTTCTTCTTCCTTCAGCTCACCGACGGAGGCGTTGATACTGCTTTCCCGAAGGGTGAGAATGATGTCGAAAAGTCCGAGACCCAGATTTCGGAGGTGATCCTGTTCGAACTCGATGACCACTTCCCGCTCCGGACTGGAGGAGCGCAATTCCACATCGGCGACCCCGTCAATTCGGCGCAATCGGGGCTCCATAGACCGGCGTAACAAATCCACGAAGGCATCGTCATTGCCCTCCCTGAACAAACCGAAGGCCATGATGGGGATAGAGCGCGAACTGAATCGCTCCAGATACATCTGATCCACATCGTCAGGCAACACCAGTTTAAGGCGCTCGATACGGTCCCGAATCTCCGCTGCGGCCAGGCCCATATCCGTATCTTGCGTAAAGAGCATGCTGACAAAGAGCCCGTCGCTGTTCGATATGGTACGAATATCCTCCAGACCAGCCACGGTGCGAAACTCACCTTCGACCGGTATGGCGATCTGCTGCTCCACCTGCGCGGGTGTCGCTCCCGGATAGGGAATAGAAACCCCTAAAAAAGAGGGCTCCACGCTGGGCAGGAATTCCAATGGAATCCTATAGGCCGCAATGGCACCCAACAAGACCACGCTGAGACTGAGCATGGTGACCGTGACGGGACGGCTCAGGGCAAATTGGGGTAGAGACACCCTCACGACGTGGACTCCTCCGGAGCATCGGGTGCATCCGGCGTATCGGGTGTAATGTCACGGCCCCCGAACATGTAGTAAATCGTGGGGATGATAATCAGGGTAAGAACGGTTGCGGACGTCAGGCCTGCCATTACGGTTACGGCCATGGGACGTCGCATTTCCGCGCCTTCACCCGATGCCACAATCATGGGCAGCAATCCCAGAATCGTGGTGACGGTGGTCATGAGAATGGGACGAAGGCGCACGGTGCCCGCTTCAATAATAGCCTTTTGTTTGGTGTAACCCCGTTGGCGCAGTTGGTTGATGTAGTCCACCAGCACGATGGCGTCATTCACCACAATACCGGCGAGAACAATGCCGCCGAGGAAGACCATGATACTCAGGTCGATAGACATCCAGTCGAGGGCGTAGACCACACCAATGAAGGCCAGGGGCACGCTGGCCATGACGAGGGCAGGCAGCCAGATGGATTCAAACTGACAGGCCATCACAACGTAAACCAGGAAAATGGCCAGCATCAAGGCAAAATAGAGACTGGAGTAGGAGGTCTCCAACTCCCGATTCTGACCGCCGAGTTCGAAATAGTAGCCTTGGGGACGATCCAGGGTCCGCACGGAACTCAGAATATCCCGCGATACGGCGGCGAGGTCCCGGTTATCAATGTTGGCCGTAATCACGACGACCCGACGCTGGTCCACCCGTCGAATCTCGCTGGGGCCCTCCTGAAGCTCAATTTTTGCTACGGACTCCAGGGGAATGACGTCATCACCACTACCGAGGTTCAGTTGCTCCAGTTTACGGCGGCTGTCCAGAAAATTTTTCTCTGCCCTAACACGAATATCGATTTTTTCACCGGAAACACTAAACTTGGTGGGCACGTCACCCTGAAGCTCAGAACGTATCTTGGCGGCTACGTCGGTGACCGAAACTCCACGGGCCGCGAGAAGGGCCCGATCCGGGCGGATAATCACTTCGGGATAGCCGGACTTTACGCTTAGCTCGGCGTCGGTTACCCCGGGCACTTCGGAAATACGCGCCAGGGCCTCTTCTCCCAAGTCTTTCAGCCGGGTCAGGTCTTCACCCACGACCTGCAGCTCGATAGCGGTCTTGAAACTGAAGAGCGAGGGCAATTGGAAGGTAATTTCCTCAGAAGGCGCCGGTGTCAGGCGCGTCCGTAAATCTTCGATAATCTCATCCTGGAAGAGGGCATTCCGGTCGGGATCAACGAGCAGCACAGAGAACTCCGCCACATTTTCCCCACGTTGGGTCGCGCCCTTGTCGCTCTCTTCACCCACCTCTACGGTCACCCGATCAATATCGGGGTGACTCCTCAGTTGGGCCTCGATTACCCGGGCGCGGCGCTCGGTTTGTTCAATGCGGGTACCCGCGCGGGTTTCCAGGCGTACGGTGAATTCGCCCTGTTTCATGGGCGGAATAAGTTCGCTACCGAGATCGCGCAGGGTGTAGACCGAGTGGGCGGCCAGCAAAATGGTGGCGAGCACAATAACCGGGCTGAAGCGAAGGGCATGCTCCAGGGTCGCGCCATAGGCCGCGCGGACCGCGTTAAAGGCGAGGTCAAAAAAGCGCAGGGGCAGCCAGAGAATAAATCGCATAACACTGCGAATCGAAATGTAGATAGCCAGGAATAGGAGGCACGTGAAAAAGAGCACCGTGATAGCCACGACGCCCAGGATGCCCAAGGCCAGCTGACACACCAGAAGCCCCAGGAGTAGCACCAGGAGAAAGGGATAAATAAGCACGATCAGGGCTTTTCGGAAGAAGCCCCACGCCGCCCACCCGCTACGGATGGCGCGGAAGGGGTCAAAGGCCTCGCGTACCGTGTTTCGCGTGTAATCCACCATATAGGTAACCCCACGGGGCACCACGCCCACGACAGCCGCTATCCGGCCCCGTGAATCGGTACGTCGCAGTTCGCCGTAGGCTCGGAGCGCCCAGAACACCTGCTCCCCGCGATTGGCCTGCAAGGGCTTCCGGGAAACTACGAGGGGGATCAAATAGAGGGCCGTGAGTAACGACGCCAACAGGGAGAAGGTTACCGTCAGGGCCAAATCGCCAAAGAGCTGGCCGGCAATACCTTCGACAAAGGTGATGGGCATAAAAACGCAAATGGTCGTCAGGGTAGATGCAGTCACCGCACTGGCCACTTCACGGGTACCCCGCTCGGCCGCCTCTACGGGGTCATCCCCCTCTTCCCGACAGCGAAAGATGCTTTCCAGCACCACAATGGAGTTATCCACGAGCATGCCCACGCCCAGGGCCAATCCACCGAGGGACATGATATTGAGCGAAATGTCGCGCATGAAGAGGGGCACAAAGGTGGCCACCACCGAGATGGGGATGGCAAAACCGATGATCATGGTGCTCTTCAATTCCCGGAGGAAGATGAAAAGCACGATCAGGGCGAGGATACCCCCGATGATGGTCGCATCCTTCACTTCTTTGATGGAGCCCTGGATAAATCGGGACTGATCGCTGATGAGCGTAAGCTCGACATCGTCGGGGAGTTCGTCGAGAAGACTGTAGCTTTCCAGTTCCTGCCGCACTTCCTTGCCGGCCGCACGCTGTCGTTTGACCATATCTTCACGGACGGCCTTGACCAGGGCATCCATGAAATTCAGTTTTCGGTCGAAGCCCAGAATGTCTTTTACCTGGTTACAGACATCAACCGTATTGGCATCACCTTCTTTGTAGATTTCGAGGCCCACGGCTTCGCGCCCGTTGATGCGAACGACGGTTTCCCGTTCCTTGGTGCCCATGAAGATATCGGCAATGTCCGCCAGTCGAACGGTCTGGCCGGTCGCCGAGGTAATAATGGCGTCGTGTATATCTTTTACGCTGCCATATTCATTGTAGGTGCGGACAAGATATTCGGAACGCCCTTCTTTCAGACGGCCGCTGGATTGACTGATATTCTGCTGGGCAAGACTGTTGCTCACCATTTCCATGGTAAGGCCCAGGCTCTTTACCCGCTGGGGATCGACCAATACCTGGACTTCGGCCTCTTGCCCACCCTTGACGAGCACCTGGGCAATGCCTGCCTTGGCTTCAAGGTCACTCTTGAGGTGGCGTTCCGTCGCTTCGCGGATTACGGTGAGTAGTTTCTCATACCGCTCTTCCGCCGACTCGCTGCCTTCTCCCACCGGGTCCGGCGCGGTAATAGCCACCTGCATGACGGGATCCAGGGTGGGATCGAAGCGCAGAATTACGGGCTTTTTGGTAATCTCCTGGGGGGCCACAAACAAATCGAGCCGATCGCGGACATCCTGCTGGGCCAGATGCATATCCGTATCCCAGGTGAATTCCATGATGATTTCGGAGAGGCCGGGGGACGACACGCTACTGATTTCGACCAGCCCACTGACAATACTGAGCATTTCTTCCAGCGGGCGGGTGACCAGATTTTCCACCACCTCGGGTGCCGCACCCTCATATTCGGTTCGGACCGTCAGGGTGGGGTAGTCGATGTCGGGCATCAGATTGATGGGCAGCTGCTGATAGGAGCGAATACCAAACACAATCAGCGTGAGGAAAATCATGGCCGTGGTAACGGGACGTCGAATCGCAAGACGATATTTCGCGGTCGGTGACTGCTGGTCTTCGGTCATAAGCTTCCTGTGCTATCTGGTCAAGCGACGAGACCGATACGGGCCGATAACGCGCTTGGCGGTCCTTCTGTCGAGAACTGTCTACTGCGGTAGAAATTCTGGTGCGACACGGGCGTATCATCGTCGGTGGTAGCGCGTCGCAACCTCGATTCATAGTGCGGCCCGGGGCCCCGAATGTTACATTCTGTGGGGTGGGCCATCCTTGCGTCGTACCGCATCATCTTCGGGAGCACGATTCTTGGCAGCTTCCAATGCCGCCTCGGCACTGAGCTCCGTCTTGGCGTTCAACGCACTTTCAATGGTGGCGATCTGCACCGCGTCTCCATCGTTGACGGTTTGTTGCCCCAGGGTAATCACCATATCGTCTTCACTGATGCCCCGGACGATTTCGGTGTAATCGCTGTCTTCCAAACCGGTTTCGACTTCCATCCGGGTCGCAATCCACTGCGTTGCGTTCTCGGGCGCGGCCTTCACTTTTACCGTCGAATCGCCCTCGGATTCCAACTTGGCTTCCCCGCTGGGATCTACGTCGGCTTCCGCGACCGGGGCCGCTTCTTCCGTAACCACCATGACATAGCGCCGGGTATTGTCCTCGATGATGGCATCTTTCGGCACGGCCAGTGCATCTGCCCGCGTATCCATCACCAAACGGTAGCGGGCAAAGGCCGCCTCACGAAGGTATTTGTGGTCTTCGGCCTTAAAGTCGAGAATCACTTTGATGGCGCTGCTTTGAAGGTCTACTCCGGGGTTAATACGACGCACCGTGGCTTCAAACTCACGGTCACCGGCAGAATCGATGGTCACATAAGCCTGCTGGCCAACACGAAGTCGGGGCAAGTTACGCTCGTTTACATTAATGGGCAGCACATACGAAGCGGGGTCGACAATCGTAAAGACGGATACGCCCGAGGTGACCAACATACCCTGTTGCAAACTCCGCCGTGTCACGACGCCGTTGATGGGCGCACGAATCTTGAGATAGGTCAGTTGGACTTCCTGCATTTCCAGAGAGGCTTTTGCTTGCTCATAGCTGAACTTGGCGTTGTCGCGATCGGCGGGACTGCCAATACCCTCTCTCATCATGCCCTCGGCACGCTCGAAGGTCATTTTCTGCTGGGCCACATTCACCCGGGATTGGCGCACCTGGGCTTCCATCTCGGCCTGATCAAGCTCAGCAAGGACCTCGTCCTTCTTTACCCAATCGCCTTCCTCTACATTGAGGGTCAGGCAATGGCCGGTGCCTTTGGCCAGTACTTCCACCTGATTTTCGGCCTCAATACGCCCCGTTTCGGCGAGATACTGAGAAATATCACGACGAACAGGTTTCTCGGCTTCAACCAGCGCAACCGACCGAACGGGCGTGTCTGCGATTATGGCAGCGACTTTGCCGCCGTCTTTATCGTTGCAGCCGACCATAAACAGCGCCAGCAAGACGAGCACGATACCTGAATATGCCCTATGCATGAGCAATGAAATTCCTTTCAAAAATTCCGACCACTATTGTATTATGGTCTATTGGAATGGCTTCGGATCGATATTGGACTTTTGGGAATGGGGGAAGGTTGCACACCGGCCGCGTCCTACCCTACTCTAGAGACGCCCGAGTGTTACGGATGCCCTGTTACAATGCCTTTCACCAATATAGTGTTAGGGCTGTTACAGGTGCACGGTCTGAACCACACGGTGTATGTTGGATTATACCAGTAAGTTGGACGAAGTGTGCAATTCGCACGTTACATTTTTTATGATAGCCACGGGAGAATTGGGAATTCATTCAATGGCCCCACGAATATATTGTTGACACAGAACTGCGAAAATGGCATGATGCCATCGTGAATGATCATACCTGATCCGGGCCAGTGGGGCCCGGTTGCGTCTTTGTGCGCGGAAGCAAGGAGCCTTTTGCATGTATGCTATGCGGGGAAAAGTAACTCGTTTACTCTTAATGGTTTGCCTCATGATCGGCCTGGCCGGTTGCCCCCTGAAAGGGGATAATGGGCTTTCCCTGATACTGTCACCGTCTTCGTTAAATTTCGGTACAGATGAGGACTCCCTGGTTTTCCAGGTCCATCGGAATTTGACCAACTCACCGGTCGAACCCGTTGTCGTTTCCACCAGCCAATCCTGGATTGTGCCGGAAGCGTGCACCACGGACTCCGACAACTGCCTCGGCACAGGCCTCGTTGAGCGTTTGCTCATCCCTATCCGTATTGATCGCACGAAAATGCTGCTCGGTACGAATGAGGGTGAAGTAATTGTGAAAACGGGTGGTGCCGCCCCACAGAAACTCACCATTTTCGCGGAAGACTACCTTTTCGTTGATTTTCTGGTGAGCAACCGTGCGCCGGCCGTCGGACAAGCGATAAGCTTTGAAGACGCCTCGGAAAAAACCAACGCCGCCGGTGATGTGGTCTCCCGTTTGTGGGAATTTGGTGACGGAACGACCAGCACGGCAACAGACCCAGTCCATAGCTATACAACGCCTGGTCTCTACAGCGTCACCCTCACCATAACAACGGCGAATGCGGAAGAAAGCATCCGGAAAGCCGCGTGGATCACGGTTGGCAGTCCGGCTGCAGCAACCAACTTTGAAGCCTCGAAAACGAGCATCTTCGAAGGGGACTCCATCATGTTCACCGACCTCTCCGTCAGCCCCACCGAGCCGATTCTTTCGCGCCGTTGGGATTTCGGCGACGGACGGACGAGCACCAGCGCCCGCCCCGAACACCAGTACACCAAGGCAGGCGCCTACACGGTATCCCTTACCATAACGACGGCCAACACCGCCAAGACGGAAACCAAGCCCAACTTCATCGTGGTGCAGCGAAAGAATGCACCTGTAGCGAGCTTCTCGGTAAACCCGACGAGCCCGATCGCCTTGACGGCGGCGCGCTTTGCCGACACGTCAGAGCCCGGTTCCGCCCCCATTGACCAATGGTTCTGGGACTTTGGTGATGGCGTGACCAGCCGGGAAGCCAACCCGACCCACAGCTACACCGATGGCGGACAGTACAATATCACCATGGCCGTAGTTTCGGCCCATGGCAGTAGCACCGCGACCGATGTGTTGACCGTCCGGACAATTCCTCCGGTCGCAGACTTCACGATTAGCGACTCTACACCCTTCGTGAACGACACCGTCACCTTCACCAACACGTCGACCCTCGGGTCCGGCCCCCTCACACAGTACGTCTGGGAGTTTGGTGATGGCGGCAGTAGCATCCTGAAAAGCCCAACCTATAAATACACCGCTGCCGGCGTTTTTGGGGTCAAACTGACCGTCGTAACGGCCCACGGTCAGAGCTCGGTCACGAAGAGCGTAACGGCCAGCTTCCTGCCACCTACGGCCTCCTTCACGGCCACGCCCCGCGTTGTGGGTGTAGGTGAGTCAGTCCAGTTCACCGACACGTCCACGCCCGGCACAGCGGCCGTGGATACGTGGCTCTGGGAATTTGGCGACCCCACCAGTGGCGGAAGCAACACCAGCACGTTGCAGAATCCAATCCACACCTTCAATACGGAAGGCTACTTCACCATCACGTTGACGGTTATGACTCCGGTCGCCTCCGACAACTCCAGCACCATCACCCGCAATGCCTACATTCGGGCCATCGAATCGCCAACCCCGAGCTTTACTTCGGAAGTGGTCAATCCCAACGAACCTGATGTCATTCGCTTTGTGAATACGACGGTGGTGGGCAGCGAGCCGATTTCCAGCACGAAGTGGGATTTCGACGACCCGGATAGTGGCAACAACTCGAGCACGGTCGCCAATCCCAGCCATCGCTTCAGCACGGAACGCATCTTCAATGTAAAGCTTACGGTGAGCACGGCCAATCGGGTCGTATCGGTTACGCAGATGGTCATGGTCGTTTTCCTGCCGCCGACGGTAGATTTCACCGTAAAATCCATTAACGGCACGTCTGATCGGGACACCATCCTGACGGAAGGGGCACTGACCACCGAAAACCTGCAGTTTAATTCGATGGTAACATTGGGTACCGAAATGGACACCACAACGTTTGCTCATGCCTGGGACTTTGGCGATACCACGTCGAGCACGGCGGAGACGCCCACCCACACCTATGCAGCAAACGGAACCTACACGGTAACCTATACGCTGACGACTCCCACGGATGTGGTTACCGTAAGTCATGATATCGATGTGGATTCGCCACCGATTCCCGACTTCACGGCCAATATGACCACGGTACTGACGAACGCGACCATCCAGTTCACGGACGCGTCCGACACAAGCAACAGCGGCCCTATCGTAAGCCGCCTGTGGAACTTTGGCGATGGCTCAGTAAGCACCGAAGTAAACCCCACCAAGTCCTATGCGGCCCAGGGACAATACACGGTAAGCCTGACGCTGACCTTCGACCATGCCATTACCGGCACGCGGTTGACGATCACAGAATCGAAGGGTGACTTCATTCAGGCCAGCCTCTAGGTTAGACAGCCAACCATCCGACGCCCCTCCCCGTGGAGGGGCGTTTTTTGTTCTATCGCAACGCCCGCGCAGAATCCCCTTTATCGGTCGGGGCCGCCCAAATCGCCTGGCAAGGACGCCTTGGAAAAAACTGGTTGTGAAATTGACTTACTAACCGGCTGCGTGATAACATCTTCGGGTTTACGTATTTAGTCTGACACCGCACCTTCCTGACCTATGTTTGCGAAGGGGTTTCGTGTCTGTAAGGGTTCTGGTTTATCCAGAACGTAATAACCTGTTGAGAGGAACACCATGGCCAAGATGAAAATCGGTTTGGTCGGGTGTGGGAATATCGGCGCGGATATCTGCATTGCACTCCACAAAGGAGACATACCCGCAGAAATAACCTCCCTGACCGATATCGATAAAGAACGTGCGGGCGTATTGCTCCGCACATTCCAGTTAAATGCAAAGATTTGCACCCTGGACGAGTTAGCGGCGAATGTCGACTTCATCGTTGAGTGTGCGGGAGCGGGCGCTGTCCGCGATGTAATCGAGGCCGCCATGCGCCACCAGAAAGATTGTCTGGTCATGAGCGTGGGTGGTTTGATGGCGCTCCGAGATGAATTGAAACGCACCGAAGCGTGTGGCGTACAAGTTCGTATACCTTCCGGGGCCCTTTGCGGGCTTGACGGGATTCGGGCGGCGATGGAAGGTGGCCTTCATATGGTCACCTTGACGACGCGCAAGCCCCCCGAAGGGTTGGCAGGTGCGCCGTATTTGATAGAGAACAATATCAGTCTGGAAAACCTGACCGAGGCCAAGGTGGTCTTCGAAGGCAATGCCCTCGAAGCGGTTAAGGCGTTCCCTGCCAATGTAAATGTTGCCGGCGCCTTGAGCCTGATAGGCATCGGACCGGAAGAAACCAAGGTTTGTATTATTGCAGACCCAAATGCCACCATGAACAGTCACGAAGTGGACGCTGAAGGTGCCTTTGGCAGTTTGAAGTCGGTAACGACCAATCTGCCCTCGCCCCGAAACGCCAAGTCGAGTTATCTGGCCTCCCTGTCGGCAAGTGCCGAGCTCAGGGCAGCCGCCATGGCCTTTAGCCGCCGGTGCGTTGAAGCGTAACGCATACGGACCGGGTATCTGGTCTATATAGTTTTAGAAATTTACATCAGTTGACACCCTGCAGCGCAATCTAGCCCGCAGGCAGACAGAAAACGGAGATACATCATGTACGCTGTAGTGATTACAGGCGGAAAGCAATATAAGGTCGCTGCTGGCGATCGCTTGCGCGTTGAAAAGCTCGACACCGCCGTAGGCCAACAGGTCGAACTGGACAAGGTCTGTCTCCTGGTTAAGGAAGACGGAATTGTTGTCGAGCCCGGCGCACTGAGCGGCGCCCGCGTGGTTGCAGAAGTGACTGCCGAAGGCAAACGCAAGAAAATCAAAGTGTTCAAGAAGAAGCGTCGTAAGAACTACATGCGCACCTATGGACACCGTCAGCAATATAGCGAAATTACCATTCGCGAAATCAAAGCATAAGGGAGAGATATCTCATGGCACATAAAAAAGCAGGCGGTAGTTCCCGCAACGGACGCGATAGTGAATCCAAACGCCTGGGCGTAAAGCTCTACGGCGGCCAGAAAGCTATCGCTGGAAATATTGTCGTACGTCAACGTGGTACCAAGTTCGCTGCAGGTAAAAACTGCGGTCTGGGCAAAGACCATACCCTCTTCGCATTGGCCGACGGGGTTGTTCAGTTTCGTTTTTTCAAGAAAGGCCGTCAGTGCGTTGATATTGTTCCCGTTGCGGAATAATGTCATCCCTGCTAACCGATTACCATGTTCGTTGATCGAGTTCGAATCAAAGTAATCGGCGGCGGCGGCGGCGATGGCTGCTGCAGTTTTCGAAAAGAAGCATATGTCCCCCTCGGCGGCCCCGACGGCGGGGACGGAGGTAATGGCGGCGATATTATTATCGCTGCCTCTTCTCGTTTAACGAGCCTGACCGATTTACGCTATCATCCGCAATGGAAGGGGAATCGTGGCACCCATGGCAAGGGCAAGGCCCTCCATGGGCGTGGTGGCAAGCCCACCACCCTTCACGTACCCTGTGGCACCGTCATCCGTGATTTTGAAACGGGCGATATCCTCATCGATCTCACCGAAGAGGACCAGACTTTCTGTGCCGGTGCCGGGGGGACCGGTGGCAAGGGTAATACCCGATTTGCCACGGCGAAAAATAAAGCCCCCAAGTTTGCAGAACGTGGCGAGCCGGGCGAAGTCCGGGAATATCTTCTGGAGCTTAAGCTCATTGCCGAAGTCGGCTTTGTGGGCCTGCCCAATGCGGGTAAATCCACGCTGCTTTCGGCCATATCCGCGGCCAGCCCCAAGATTGGTGCCTATCCCTTCACCACCATTACGCCCAATCTCGGCATTGTCCCCCTCAGTGATTTCCGGACCCTCGCCGTTGCCGATATCCCCGGTATCATCGAAGGTGCTGCAGAGGGTAAGGGCCTCGGCCACGATTTCCTGCGTCATATCGAGCGCACCCAGGTGCTCCTCTTTCTCGTTGATCTCGGGGACGAAGACCCGGAAGCTTCGCTTCGGACACTCCAGGAAGAACTTCGCCAACATAGCGACGTCTTTGAATCACGGCCCTATCTGTGCGCCTTAAACAAGATTGACATCACCGAGAATCGCGAACGGTGTGACGAGCTTCGGGAACGCTTCCCCAAGTGCCACTTCATCTCTGGGGCTACAGGGGAAGGCATCCCCGATCTTATCGAGGCCCTTTGGCATGAGGTGGATCGGGTACGACGAAATATCGCAGACAACCCCGAGCCGGAACCACCCGAGCGGGAATATACCTACGTAGCACCCTTCGAAGTCGCAGAGATCAAAAATGGTTTCCGCATCGAAGGGGATCGCCCCATTCGCGCTGTGCGTATGACGGACTTCTCCAACAAAGAAGCCGTCGTACATCTGCAGCAGGTTCTGGAAAAGATGGGTGTGTTTCGCGCGTTAAAGCGTTTGGGTGCCGAAGAAGGGCAATCCATCCATATCGGTGATCTGGAACTTGAGTATCATCCCGATTGAGGCCCATACTATCGCGACAGCATTGGGCGTGACATCGCCCTTTGCTGATTAACGTTTACCCGCAATAAATACCCATTTCTGCTATGCAGACAGAATGCTGACGAATGAAGTTTGATCTCGATACGGTACATACCCTCGTGTTGAAAATCGGGACGAGTCTCCTGAGTGGTCGCCTCGCCTTCGAGGGCCAGGTCATGGAGTCTGTCGTAAAAGAACTCTGTGCCCTTAAGAAGCAGCGGGATATTAACGTCCTCATCGTGACGTCTGGTGCCGTCGGTTGCGGCATGAAGACGCTCAACATGACCCAACGCCCGGCGGGTCTCCCCGAAAAACAAGCGGTAGCTGCGGTGGGTCAAGCCACCTTGATGCACTACTACGAAACCCTGTTCATGACCTATGGCGAAGGGCTTCACACCGCACAGGTATTGCTCACCTTGCGAGATCTGGATCAGCGCGACAGCTATCTGAATGTGCGCAACACCATTCAAAATCTCTTTCAAATGAAGAGTATCATTCCCATCGTCAACGAAAACGACTCTACCGCAGTAGACCAATTGCGTTTCGGTGACAACGATACCCTCTCGGCAAAAATTGCGGCCAAACTGAGCGCCGATTTACTGGTTATTCTGAGCGATGTGGATGGCCTGTATGCAGGCAATCCACAGAAGGATCCAGACGTCGCCCACATTCCCGTCGTCACGGAGATCACCCACGCCATTGAAGATTTTGCGGGCGGGGCGGGCACCCTGACGGGAACCGGTGGTATGCGGACCAAGGTGGACGCCGCACGTATCGCCATGGCCGCCGGCGTGCCCACCATCATTGCCGATGGTCATACGCCCAACATCGTTCATCGGGTACTGGATGGTTCTGCGCGCAGTACTCATTTTATCCCGGGGGACGCCGCGCTCTCCCACCGGAAGCGTTGGATCGCCTTTGGGCGTACCGTATCGGGCACCCTGCAAATCGACGCCGGTGCCTGTGACGCAATCATTACCCAGGGAAAAAGTCTGCTTTCCGCGGGTGTAACCGCCTCGACCGGCCAGTACCGGGAGGGGGATGCGGTGGAAATTCGAGACCCCGAGGGCACGCCTATCGCCCGTGCGCTGGTCAATTATTCCAGCGAACAAGTCCATAAAATTATGGGCAGAAAAAGCCAGGAAATTTCCGCCATTCTTGGCGACAAAGCCTATGATGAAGTGGTCCATCGGGACAATCTGGTCCTGATCTGATCATCGCCTATGGTGGTGTAACCGGGACTTCTCTGGATTGCTTCACAATCACACGCTCAGGCAAGAGCAGGGGCTTCTCAATCGTCGGCCATCGACTGGTGTGAATGGCATCCAAGGTAATCCAGCCAAGGAGAGCCAGCGCGGATAGTACCAGTGCAACCAATGTCCGCGTCCGCAATCCCATTAGTCGGCCATCACATCGGGCATGGGTGGACCATCGTAGGGAGCCGCCCCGTGAACACCGACCTCTTCAGATACCCGTAACAACGACGGGTCTTCCGTTTCTGGGGGCAGAATCATGCCGAAGTATCGCCCCATCCAATAGGCATCCAACCAGCCAGATGGGTCGACAACGACGTGTCCCCCCGCGCCGCCTTTAACTTCGAGGGAAGAATCAGTCCAGCGAATCGGACCCCGTGATCGGGGTGAATAGGGACGTTTCCCGCCGGAATAGGGTAGGTAGCCCGGCGGTGGCAGCCGATCAGACCGGTAGGTATTGTCCCAGTCATGACGTATCAGATCGAGGGGCCATTCCCGAAGATGGGCCACCGCCTCCCCCGTTTCACAATCATCCCCCGTAACAGCACCATAAATAAAATTGAACCAGGGAATATGTTCGATCCGTTCGATTTCAAAACTGCGGGCGAGGCTACGGCGATAGAAACTTCGCAGATAGGGGTCTGTTTCGTATTGAATTAATGGATAGTACGCGTAGAAGGCGAGGCGATCGTCGGAGTGAAATACATAGCCCGGCTCGACCAGTTTTTGCCGAATTACCTCGCGATGATACCCCCGGTCGATCAGGTCTGCAAGACCCGTCTCAAATTTCGGGTCGCCCGTAATGTAAATCGCGGTCCGGAGGTAACTGAGTATTTCCAGTCCGTTCAGTCCCCGCGCATAGTTGCCCCGCTCGCTGGCAAAATACTCGGGGTCCCAGCGTCCCCAAACGGTCGGTTTGCCGTCCAAGTCCCGTAAGAGCCAGCCTTCATCCATGATATGGCTCATCAGTCGGTGTACATGGTCTTTCACCTGCTGCTTTTCTTTTTCATTGGCCACCAAATCGTAAAAGATGCCGGCATAGTAAAAGTGCGCGTCAATTTCGTCGCTTGAGGTGTCCCCTTTCCAGGCCCAAAGACCGTCCGCCGTGGGATTCCATTCTGCGGGATAACCTCCGGAGCCCCCCTGGGCCTGATTTCCCGTCTCCCCCACCGCCCAGATGGAACGGGCAGGAAGGCCATCTGTAGACGTTATTTCTTCCGACCATTTCATTGCATTGAAGCCTTCAACCGCAGCCGCACGGGCAGACAAATCGCCTGTGGCGGCAAACTTGAAGGCCTGCGCGGCCCAGTAGTGGGTGCTCCAACCCACATCGTTGTCGCTCACCTCACGAATCCACCGCTTTCCCGCCTCATCCCATTCGAGCTTATGAACGAAGGCCATCCGCTTTTGGCCCCAGTTTTCCAGATGCTGCTCGTAGAAGGACGCCTTCTTCTCCAGGGTGTAGGGCGCGTAGTGAATAACGCCGATACCCTTATTGGTGCCGATGTATACCCCATCCCCATGGGCCGCAATGGCATTCACGCGATCATCGAGGAGCCATCGGGGACCGGCAAAATAGTGGAATGTATCGCCCACGGCACGTATCGCCCCGTGGGTTGTGCCGATCCAATAGTCATTTTCCCGTCCCGGGGCCAGCGCCGTACATTCTTCGTGGGGCAGCCCATCGGAACCAAGAAGCTGGGTCGCAGCGCTGCCCCGAAGGACACCGATGCCTGCGTGGCTCGCCACATAGAGCCGCGATCCCAAGGGAAGCATGTCACGGAGATCCTTGGAAGGAAAGGCCCCGAAGTCCACCGTATCCCGATGGTTGTATTCCCGACCGTCAAAGGTAAAGATCCGGTCATAGGCAAGGCAGTAGAGGGTCTCACTGTATACGGCAAGCCCCTGGATAGGCCCGGGGCTTGTTTCGCCACCAACGACAGGAATGAGGCGATCTTCCGATACGTTGAAAAGTCCGCCGGGACTGGCGACCACGAGATGCCCGGCAAATCGAGCGATATCGACATAGGTACCCTCAGCAATGGATACCCAGGAGGTGCCATCAAAACGATGGAGTCCCTGTTTGGTAATCACCCAAAGCAGCCCGTCGATAACCCGCATCCGTTCCACATATTCCCGGGGTCCGTCGGTGAGCACCAATTGTCGGCTATCCGGATCCAGCTGACGCACGCCGTCGCCCGATCCAGCGTAGAGCGTATCGCCCAACGAGGCCAGTGCCCAGATGGGCTTCGGGGCCGGGATGGTTTCACCAATTTCCTGGGAATAGACCCCATCCACTATCGGTTCCCAGAGCGGTGGAGAAGCGACGTCGCCCGCCGCGATATTTCCCAGCAATCCCCCCACAATGACACCGCCAATAACACAAAACAGCTGTTTCAATGGTCTGCCTTCCCTGGGTAGCGGAAAACGCGAAGATTCCGCGTAGACGAGATTTCGGTACGGCCAACGGGTATCCATCGGGCCCGATTCCGGGCTCCAATGCGGTGCCCTGGGTTCAAGCGGGCATACAGATGTTTAAAATATACAATCACTTACGTTAGCATAACAAGAACAGCCCAAGGAGCCTGAACGTGAAATTAGAACCCGTACAATGGAAAGGGGGTCAGTTGATCATTATCGATCAGACCCGTCTTCCCATCGAGCTTACCCATATCACCTTGGAAACGCTCGACATGGTGTGGGATGCCATCAAACAACTTCAGGTCCGCGGCGCGCCGGCCATTGGCGTCTGCGCCGCATTTGGCGTGCTCGTCGGCCTGAAACAGCGCCAGCCGGCAACCCTCAAGGCGGCCCGACACGCCGTCACCGTCGTGGCAGATCACCTGGCTACCTCGCGCCCCACGGCGGTAAATCTCTTCTGGGCCCTCGACCGCATGCGGGCTGTCTCGGTGCCCGGCAACCCCGACGATAGGCCTGAGGGCCTCTTGCAGGCGCTGGAACAGGAAGCGCAGAACATCTGCGAAGAAGATATGCGACTTTGCCAGGCCATCGGCGAGCATGGGGCCCCGTTGATCAAAGAAGGGGCCGGTGTGCTGACCCATTGCAACGCAGGGGGACTGGCCACATCGGGCTACGGCACCGCCCTTTCCGTCATGTTTCAGGCACACGATGAGGGCCGTAGATTTCGGGTTTTTGCCGATGAAACCCGACCGCTCCTCCAGGGTGCCCGACTGACCACGTGGGAGCTACAGCAAGCGGGCATCGACGTGACTCTGATTTGCGACAGCATGGCAGCGCAGGTGATGCGTGAAGGAAAAATCGACCTCGTTATTGTAGGCGCCGATCGTGTAGCCGCCAACGGGGACGCAGCCAATAAAATCGGTACCTACGGCGTGGCGGTCCTCGCCCGGGCTCACAACATCCCCTTTTATGTGGCGGCCCCCGACTCGACCATCGATCGGGCCCTTGAAAATGGAGACGCCATCCCCATAGAAGAGCGCGATCCCCGGGAAATCACCCACAGCTTTGGTAACCAAACGGCCCCCGACGGCGTCCAAGTATATAACCCGGCCTTTGATGTGACGCCAGCGTCCCTGATTACCGGCATCATAACGGAGGCGGGAATCTTGTATCCCCCATTTCACGAAAAACTTTGCCCCGTGGTATAAGTATTCCTATTGAACTGAAGGATAACCGATTTCCGTATGTATGAAAACCTCGCCAGCTTTGCCATGGCCATGCCTCAGGAGCAGATTTCCTCGCTCTATCTGGAGGATATTGCACTGTGTGCCACATGGTATGAATCTCACCAGGAAAACAGTGAGATTGCGGAGACGTACAGTTCGCTGCGGCAGGTTTTTGATCATTGGGTACGTGATGTAAGCCCACCTAAGACAGATAGTGAAGGCTACCGTCAGCAACCCCTGATACGCGACTTGCTCGGTGAATTGGCCGAGGGTCATGTGGCCCGTCTGGAACGGGATGAACTGGATCTGATTTACTACGCCGTCGGATTTGCCCGGCGGAGCGGAAAGCTCGACATTTTTCGCCGGGTGCTATCCTGCAGCGCCCCCTATATGAACAGCATAGAGCAGGAGCGCCGACAGAAGAATGTCGAAGCCGATTGTCCGAATCTGGGGAAGCGACTCACGGTGGCCACCCTTGCGGATATTAAATCGGCCGAGCCCCGCGACGTCCGCACCTTTGGTGGACTGAGCATTCCCATCCGCGGGCCGGTATACATTCGAGAAGGAAATCTGAAAGTCCTGTCGGGGATTCCCGCTGACTGCACCGTCGTAGTCGACAAGGGCAGTTGCTGCGTTCGGGGTGCCGTAGACGGCAACCTGGCAACGACCGAGTCTTGCGACATTCTGGAAAATATCTCTGGCGTCGTAATTGCCCGTCGCGGTGGGGTAAACGCCAAAGACATACTGAACCACGCAACGGTTATCTCCAAAGAAGATTCTGTGCGGGCGGTTTCAGCCGAAGCGCCCAAAATCGTTTTCGCAGCCCGGGAAATCAATATTAGCGGCAACGCGACGGGAGGACGCTATTTCTCTCGCCTCATAACTTTTGGGGGGGACGTGTCAGGCGGTGAACTCTACGCGACGGAGCGCGCGACCGCGCAGCACTTTATCACGACGGAGGAACGCCCCTTGCGGGTTTGTCTCCTCCGTGGACTGAGCTGCAAGGACTATGGGGAAGTATTGACGCAAGAGTCCGGCACACTGCTGAATTCCGCCATGAAGCTACGGCAACGACTCAACCATATGGAAGAATTAACGGATATCGCCGAACGCGAGGCAGATGATTACGCGGGCAATATCCTCATGTATGTCTTGGGCGAAGGCGATACCAAGGAACGCATCCAACATATTCAGCGACGTCGGCGGCGATTATCTGTTCTCGACCGTCTCGCATCGGGTATCCGTGCACTGGTTATCGCCGCTGAGGATAGGATAAACCGATTTTCGGGCGGTATCGAGGAGAATGGGGCACCGGGTGACGATCAAGCTACCCTGGATGACCTCCGCCGTGAACTCACCACCCTCGCCAATGAGGGCAGTATTGACCCGGAAATCTACGAACTCAAGGAAGAGGTCGTCTATCTCGGTCGAAAACTCCAACGGCGCGGCATGCTCATCCAGGGGCTGGAGCAGGTGCTCGATCGCCTCCTGGAGCGGGGGGACCACATTGGCACGCTTATCGAAACCCTGTCGAAGCAACTGGAGCAGGAGGAAAACCTCATTGAGCAGGCCATGAGCCGGGCGGCACTCCTCGAGCGGGCCCGAGCCGAATGTTCCCGGGTGGAGATGTTGAAGCAACTCTCCATGGCGGCAAGAAAACTCAACACCAACGACGTCTTCAAGCAGCGCCTCAATGATCGACAGGTAAAGATCCTGCAGCGAACAATGGAAACCCGTATGTCCCGGATGGCCGCCTATCGGGCAACCAGCCGGGAAATACATGACCGTGTGGAAGACATTCGCGAGAAGCTCTGGACAGAATACATGGTTTCCCTTCCAGACCACGTGCTCCGTGGCTGGGCCGTTGGTGGTGCCCGCATTGACGGCAATTTTTCTGCCGACGTCTTCGTGTGTCCCTGGCGACATTTTATGGACGATCCGTCCACCGGCGGAAAAAGTTGTGTTACAACCGAGTATGCCCGGGATGGCTCACCGAAGAAATTCGTATTGGTACGCACCGAACGTAGTACGATTGAAGATCTGACACCACCGGAAACGGAAGTGCGGCCCAGCGGAATCAACGTCTGATCCCCCATTGTCCTTGTCAGAAATCGTTTCTGACCCGTCCATCTTATTGCCGTGCCAACCGCCTTCCGTTGAGTCATCTCTGCGGGTCATGGTATCATCGAAGCGCCTTCGACGACGTGCAGTCGCAGCGAAGGCGGCCCCAACATGCTGGAAGAGCGTATTTATGAGTCAAGCCACCCAGATCGTTGCCATCGACGGCCCCGCCGGTGCGGGAAAAAGCACCACGGCCAAGGCGGTTGCGAAACAGCTCGATTTTTCATTTCTGGATACGGGAGCCATGTATCGCGCCGCGACGTGGTGGGCCATTGAAAAAGGGGTGGATCTGGACACCCCCGAGGCCCTCGCAGAACATACCGCCAGGATGGACTTGGAAATTAACGAAACGCCCGCCGGGCAGGTTGTACTCGTGAACGGTGTCGACGTAAGTCAGGCCATCCGAACACCAGAGATAACCAATCTCATATACAAACTCGACCAGAACTCGATCATTCGCCAACAGCTGGTCGCCCTGCAACGAAAAATGGGTGAAAAACGACCGACCGTTGCCGAAGGACGTGATATTGGTACCGTGGTGTTCCCCATGGCGAAATGCAAGATTTATCTTGATGCCTCCCTGGATACGCGGACCGCGCGTCGGGCCCGGCAAATGCGCAAGCGGGGCCAGGCCTACGATCTTGAGCAACTGCGCGCGGAAGTTCACGAACGAGACGAGCAAAGTCGAAATCGTGCGGACTCTCCCCTTCGACAGGCCGACGACGCCATATTGCTGAATTCAACAAAGCTCAGCTTCGAGGAAGTCGTTGATGAGATTGTCCGACATGCCCGAGAACTCCTGTGATTGCGCTTGGCATACAACGCACGTGGTCCATTGCAGCACAAGATGACCAGCGCACCCAGGAATTGGCGACCCAATTGGGTATTCCCGCGATCGTTGCCCAACTACTGAAACTTCGCGGCCAGGAAACGGTGGAGCAGGCTACGGCATACCTCCACCCTACCCTGCAGCATCTGTCTGATCCCTACTTATTGACCGATTTAGACGTGGCGGTTGCCCGAATTACCGAAGCCCGTGATACGCAAGAGCATGTCCTCATCTTCGGTGACTACGATGTGGATGGAATCAGCGGCACCGCCATTCTGGTCAATGGACTCAAGCGTTTCGGAATTAAGCGTGTAAGTTACAATATGCCCAAGCGCCTCACCGAAGGCTATGGCTTGTCGCCAGATCACGTCGACGAAGCGATAGAGGACGGCGTAACGTTATTGGTCACCGTGGACAATGGCATCAGCGCCCATGAAGCGGCGGATCACGCCCGTAGACGGGGCCTTGACCTCATCATCACCGACCACCATGCTATTGAACAAGGCCTCCCCGACGCGCTGGCCGTCATCAATCCCCAACGGGAATCCGAAGATTATGTGGGGCGTTACCTGTGTGGTGCGGGTGTTGCCTTCAAACTGGCCACCGCCCTCAATGGGGCACCCAATGATCTCGATATCGCAGCGCTGGGTACGGTGGCCGATATCGTCCCCCTGCAGGCTGAGAATCGAGTTATTGTTTCCCTCGGCTTGCGCCACATGGCGAAACATCAGCGCAATGGCATCGCAGTACTTGCCCGGGTTGCCGGCGTCAACATTGCCGCCATCACCTCCGTCGATATCGGCTATCAAATTGGCCCGCGTATCAATGCCGCCGGGCGGTTGAATAACGGGCTCTCTGCGCTCCAACTGCTGCTCTCCGATTGCCCCGAACAGGCCCAGGAAATGGCCGAATTCCTCGATCAGGCCAACGGAGAACGACGTACCATCGAGCAAGGTATCTTTGACGAAGCCGTGGAAGAACTGGAAGCATGCTTTACGCCGGAGCAACGTTGTATCGTCCTCGCTCGTGAGGGATGGCACCCCGGGGTGATTGGCATCGTTGCCTCCAAGTTGCAGAATCGGTACCACCGTCCCGTGGTTGTAATCGCCATAGATGAAAATGGCGTTGGACGGGGCTCGGCGCGAAGCAACGGAAGTTTTGATATGGTGAAGGCCTTTCGCACCTGTAAGGACTTCCTGATCAAATTTGGTGGGCACCAATCTGCAGCAGGCCTGACCCTCCATATGGACAACATGGCCGCATTTCGGGAGCAGTTCGAGGCAGAGGCCTTGTCACAAATGGGCACGGGTCAAATCTGTTCAGAGCTTTCGGTCGACGCCATTGCCTCATTCAGCGAAATTGACGCGGGGTTACTGAATGCCATTGAGATGATCGAGCCGCTGGGTCACAAAAATCCACCGCCCGTGTTTTGTACGATGCGCGTTGAGCCGGTGAAAGGTTCCATTCGCATACTCAAAGATCAGCACCTGAAGGTTTCATTCCAGCAGAATGGTGCCATTATCGCCGCCATTGGCTTCAATATGGCAGAGCGTTTTTACACGGAAGACCTGTCCGGCGCGGTGGATATTGCCTTTACGCCCCAATTTAATCACTGGCGTGGAGAGACTACCATCCAACTTTTGCTGAAAGATATTCGCCAGGCGATCGACTGATTTGTACGCAGGTCAATAAGGCAAAATCAGCAACAGGCTGCTAATGCAGGCAATGGGCCAGAGCAATTCGGGAACCCACCTCTACGGCACTATTGTAGAGGGGCGCTTCATCCTCGCGGGTAAGATCCCAGGCGAACACACCGCCACCGAGGCGTATGGGACCAACAATTCGACGAACCGTCGAGCCCCCCTCTTGTGTCTCTGTACGAACCCAGTAATTTCCCGGGCGCGACAGAACCGCCGAGAATACGACGTTGGGAAGCAGTGGTTGGGCAAGCCGATTTTCCGCCGTGCTGGCAGCCAACTCAGAATCTTCGATGGCCAAAAACAATACCGGGGATTGGCTTTCGTTAGAAAGGTGCATACGGGTGGGCACGTATGACTCCGTTCTGCCACATCCACCGAGAAGTGTAAGGGCAAGCACACACCCCACACCCGCTGGAACTGCACAGCAGAATTTTTTAAACATGGTTTGGCCTCCAATTGGATAAAGCATTCACGTTTGCCGCCATCCCCGACGTGTACACAAATTATAGCCGAAAAAACATCAGAAAGCCCAATGTTTTCGGGGCAAATGCTACATTGGAACACTCTGTACGATCCTTAGACACTTTATACAAATTTCTTTTATTTCGTGCCACCAGCACAAAATTGGGCACGCGTGAACACATCTTACTGATTGCCGCGCAATATACGGATAGATATGTTGACGCTGAACTGAATTGCACGCAGAATTCGTGCTAGACTCCTCTCATGCCAGCCATTGTGTCATTTTCAAAAGTTTCCAAATTCTACGGATCACATTTCGCCGTAGGCGGCTTCTCGTTGGATATTGAAGCCGGCGATACGGTCGGCCTGCTGGGTCCAAATGGTGCCGGCAAGAGTACCTTGCTCCACATGCTAACCGGTCTGGTGCGCCCCACGTCGGGCCAGGTCTCCCTGTTTGGAAAAGATCTTCGGTTGAATTATGTGGACATCGCCCGGCGCACCGGCGCATTACTTGAGCGTCCTACCTTCTATGATCACCTGACTATACGGCGAAACCTGAAGATACATGCCCAATTGGCCCAGCGCGATGTGAATATAGAACGCACCCTCGATCTCACCAATCTGCTCGGCTTTGCCTCGGTGAGAGCGGGTGAACTTTCTCAGGGATTGCGCCAACGACTGGGACTCGCCCTGGCCATGCTCACCGAGCCCGAACTGCTGATTTTGGATGAGCCCACGTCGGGCCTCGACCCGGAAGCCACGCAGGATATACTAACGCTCCTTCGGCGTCTGGCCGATGAGTCTTCCGTTACAATTCTCTTCTCGAGTCACCTCATGCATGAAGTTGAGGCACTGTGCAGCCATGTAGCCATCATCAACAAAGGTCGGCTCGTCTCCTATGAAGAAACGGAGTCCTTAATCTCCTATGATCTCAGCCAGGTGGAAGTGTTGCTCGACGGCGCAGAAAATGCAGCCCGTAAGCTGAGTGCGCAAGACTGGGTAACGAGCGTAACCAGCAAACCGGGACGTCTCTACGTGGAATTAAATGAGCAGAACAGCCACCAATTAAATAGCTTCCTCGTCCATGCCGGGTATGCCGTCTCTGGCATTGTTCCCCGGCGACGGACGCTCCAGGATTATTTCCTTAAGGCACTGGACAAATGACGGGAACGCAGCGACTACGCCACTATCGGCATTCGGCAAAGCGCGTCGGTATCTTGTATCGCGTGGAGCTTACCAAAATCATTCGACTTCGCCAGTCCTATATTGGCCCACTCATACTCGTCGCCATTGTCTTGCTTTCGCCCCTGGCCCACCCCCTGGTCAAAGACGATATGGGGGACTACGGCTTTATCGCCTATGTCACCCCCCTTACCCTGGGCTTTCTTGGATATGTGTTGCTCCTGTCTTTTGTAAGCGGGCTTTTCGCCACAGAACTGGGTCGGGGCACCTTACGTGCCGTGTTGCTTCGCCCGGTGAAGCGGGAGGAGATTTATCTGGCCAAATTCCTCATGGGCTGTACCTACAGCACCCTGCTTACCGTGGTCGTCGGCATCGCGAGCTGGTGCGTCACCATCGCCCTGGGCGACCTCTATGGCATTCAAGTGGGTGGCGAATTGCTCTACACGGGCGACGATATGGCCTGGGCCTACATTTTCGGCAGTATACTTGCCTTGGCACCACAATGGGCCGGCGTCAGTCTGGGACTACTTTTTTCCTCCATTACCCGCAGCACCGGCACGGCCGTGAGCCTGAGTATTGGCACCTGGGTCGCTCTGGATCTCATTAAGTATCCCCTCGGCATCGATCGCCTCGTTTTCACCTCCTATCTGGAAGCTCCGTGGAGCGTTTTCGCAAACCATTGTGATGGACTCGATGCCTCATGGTTTCCCATGCTGTATTATTGCCTCCTCAGCTCCGCCCTGGTGGGTGCCATCTCTCTGGTGATCGGCATCGCGCTGTTTAAACGCCGGAATCTCAGCGCATGCTGATATTGACCGTACTCCTGACGCTGGGACAAATCCACTTTGATGATGCCCCTCTCCCAGGAGTCGTTATCGGCAATGTGACGCCCTTTACCGGATCGGTTTCGACCAACTATCTCCAGGCCGATATTAACCAGGACGGCGAAACCGACTTGTTGCTGCCGGATTCACTCCTGCTCCAGCGCAACGGTGCCTTCGATACAAGCGCCCCAATTCCCTTCCCCCCCGTCAGCCCGGGCACGGATGTTGACACCTTCGACGGAGCGCTCTTCTACAAGAGCCCGAACCAACTAAGTATCTTTCGATTCAGCGAGGGTGCCTGGGTCCTTTCGTGGCAACAGACCCTGGACTGGCCCGAGGAGCAGTCCTCCTTTCTTCCCATGAATGGAAAAAGCAATTCACTGTTTTTTCGCCGTTTTGCCTCTGATATCGACGGAGATGGCACTCCCGAGCTCGTCGCTACCGACCATCGTGGGATTCACCTGTTTCGTCGGATAGATAAGGCCTACGTAGCGGCCGGTGTCATCGATTTTCCGTCGAATATCTCCATTGGTCGATCCGCACCACGGCCAATCTGGCCCGAAGATCAGCGACGGGTCGCTTTTCCTGAGCAACAGATGTCCTTTCGATTTGTCATTGAGCGGGGGGCAATACAAACCGTGGCGATTCGAGAGCGACGGAACGACGCCAACCGCTATGGCATACAACAGCGCACCTTGACCCTTGGGGATACCGGTGTATTCGAGGCGGGCGCGCCCCGGAGCGTAATCTCTGAACCCCTGCCGAGTCATCTGCGGCCCTGTCGCCTGAATGACGACGACGTACTCGATTATGCAGGGGGGCGTTGGCTTCGCTCAGAGTCAGGGCCCATACCGACGCCCTTGTTTGAGCTGTGGGCGACCCTGGATGGCGGTCGCACATTTTACATCCAGCGAGCGGCAGCCTATACCCAGTTTCGTCCCCACTGTTCCTTTGTCGATTTCGACGGTGATGGCGATATGGATATGGTCATGGAATCGGCCGAATGGCCCCGTGGCAGTTTACGCGAGCAATTGAATAAGTTTCTCACCGACGCGACCGTCCGCCATATCATCAAAATATACCAGCTGGACGGGGGCGTCTATTCTCGCGATCCAGCTATAGAACTTGCGGTAGAAATCGATCTCGGCAGTCCGCCAATGCGCCCCGGAATCATGCTCTCTCGCTATGAAGCGGGTACAATTTTTAACATCACGGGCGACCTCAACGGCGACCATTTTCGGGATTTGCTTGTGAGGACGGGGCCTGAAACCCTGGCGATATTCATCGCAGATGGGTGGGCGGGCTTTCGCAATCGCCCCCAGTGGACGGACTCGGTCGCCCGGTCTAGCGATGTCCTGGTTGCCGATCTGAATGGCGACGGACTTTCCGACCTCTATGTGAACACCAGAAGTGATGTAACCGAAGACATGCCCGCGCCCGGTTTGGTCCGGTACGCCCGGTTGGAGCAGCCATGACGCCACTCCTCTTCGCGCTTATGATTAGCACTTCCGCCAGCCTGCTGGATATACAGACCCTGCCCTGGCACAAGGACGACTCGTCGGTGGTCGTGGCGGATTTTGATCTCGACGGACGAGCCGAAGTAGGCGTAATTTCTGACAATCGACTCGATGTCTATGAGCAAAGACGGAATGAACCCTCCTTTTCCGTCTTCCTGCCCGAGAACACGGCCATTATTGATGTGTTCAAATCCGGTGAGGACGGTGCAACAGACATTATCGCTGTCGCTGGCGAGGATATCGTCCGCATACCAGTTGTCCATGGCACCCCGGCGCCCCCGGAGCTTTGTTTCACCCGCAGAAACCAGTATAGCCAATACGGGGGACTACCCTTTCCCGGCGTACTGATGATAAAGAAGGATAGGGTCGCGCTCGTGGCCCTTCCCTGTGCGGATGCCCTCGAGCTATGGACCCTCGATGGGAAGATGGTGGAAAGCTATTCCATCGGTGTGGACGCGCCACGACGATTATCCCTGGGCAAACCATTCAGTGTGCTGGCCAATCAGCGGGCTCAGTTGGCTGAGGAACCGGCGCTGGAGTATCGGGTGAGTAGCGTATCCACCTACAAGCCCATGCTGCCAGGAAACGACCTCCCACTCGCTATCGATGAACCGTCCGGCCGTCTGGGCACACCCCGTCAACAACGGGAGGCGTCAACGCTGGGGCCCGAGCGGTGGCCCTGGTTTCCACTGAATAAGACGGGGACAACGCAGGTACGTGCGCTTTATGCCCGTTCGGATTCCACGAGTGGACACACGGCCATCCGGATTCGGGAGATTCCCGAGGCTACAACCCAACCGATTTCGGGGATGGACACGGATCACACCGGACCGATTCGGCACTATCCTGGTTTCCTGTTGCGCCACCCCGATCAATTGCCCGATTTTAACGGCGATGGATTTCACGACCTCCTGCTTTGGAAGGCGCCCGACGTGTCGCCAACGGCCAATAGCCTGGCGCGGGCGATTGCAAAGGGCACGTGGCCCGTCCGAATTATCAGCCACGCCTACGCCCCGGATAGCAAACGATTTCAAGCAAAGCCTTTGGGCTACATTGAAATCGAAATCCCCATTGCAGCCTACATAGCCTCGGGCGGCGAAAATCCGCTGGGAACGGTCTTTCTGGAAGATGCCAACGGAGATGGCCTATCAGACTTCGGTTGTTTCCTGGACGCAAGAACGATTGCCATCTGGCTTTCCGGGGATTCCGGCTTCAGTCGTACCCCGGAATTCCGCCACGAATTCTCGGATCCAATCGAAGAAGTACTCTTTGAGCTGGACCTGGATGGGCAAGGCCGATCAACCATCGCGCTCCGCAGTCAACACCGAATTTACCTCCTGCGCCCCGATACCGCCTTTGAATTTTCAAAGTAAGGCGTCGGTCAGATCGCCCCTTCTTTCGCCTTCAACTGCCGTTTCAGATCTTCGGTTAGCGTAGCCGCGGCCTCGTCCCGGTCATGGGCGCGGTAGAGATGATTGAGTCGAAGGCCTGCCAGGCGCGCCAGCGCAAGGGCGCTATCACGGTCGAGGGTATCCGGCTCGGCCAAGGCACTTCCCAATACTTCCTGGTAAATCGCTTCCGCCTCTTCCGCCCGACCTGCCCGCTCTTCCAGTTGCCCATGGAGCAGTCGCAGTCGGAATTGTGTCTCATCCGTAAGACCATTTTCCAAAACAGTGCCCAACTGCTCCCGCGCATCATCGTCCAGGTCGGCCAGCATCAATATTTGGACCGACTTCAGCACGACATTCTGTTCAAATACTTTATCCGCAGCGAGCTCCCGGGCTTGCTCAAAGGATTCCTTGGCCTTCTCATAATCCGGTGGGTCCAGTTGGGCATAGAGTTGACCCATCGCTTCGTGAAGATAGGCCCCCTGCTCGCTGTCGTGGGGGAGTTGCATGGCGACAGACAACGCGCTCAAGCCAGATTCAGGAGACCCACTGTGCATCGCTTCGGATATCTGGTCACCCACAACGCCCGAGGCCGTATTCTTGGAGGGATCAGAAAGAGACTTTACGGTGAGAGGGGAATCGTCCTCCTGCTCATCGCTCCTTCGGACAATGGATGAACTCGGGTCAGCGGTGGAGGGTCGCTTGTTACTCGTCAACGCGATGGCATTTTTTCGGGTCGTTCCCGGTTTGGCCGTCAAGCGTTGTCCCTTATCGAAACTACCTTTCTTCACCGCGCCACGGCCAAAATAGGCGGCGACAATGGACACCACGATCAGTAGTACTATTGAACCGACCACCACCAGGGTTTGCTTCATCTATTTTCTCCGTGTCAGGGAGCCGCCAGGGGTGCTTGTTCCACTTTGGGTGTAGCGGCGGGCTTGTCGTAGTTGGTCTCGTCGGGATCCGAGCCCTCCAGCGACAGTGCAGGCATTTTTTCTTCGCTGTTTTTTTCAATGCCTTCTGAAGGAGAGGCCGGTGACAGGGTAATCGGATTGTCACCCAGGGAGCGAACGGTGATGTTATTGCGAACTTCGCGAACGCCTTGAATACTCCGGGCTATCTGCTCGGCAACTTCCTGCTTCTCAGGAGAGTTTACGGTGCCCGAAAGAAAACAGATGCCATCATCAACTTCCACATCCAGTTCTCGGGTACTCAGGTGACGATTCAGCAGAAAAGCCGTTTCTATCCGGGATTCGAGCCATTCATCACTGAACTGACGACCTACGCCAAGAAGGGGATCGCTGCTGTTCTTTGGTCGCACGGTAAGGTCGTCCACCACGTCGATGACGCCTTTGGTCCCTTCGGCAATTTCAAAGATTTTCTTGCGGTGCTCTTCCGAGGGAATTACCCCGTAGAGGGTGACCACGTTGTTGAGCGTGCTGATGCCGATTTTCAGGCCCTTGAATTGGCCGTTGTAGAGGAGTCGGGCTTTGACCGCCGCCGAAACCGAGCGATCTTCGATGCGCTGTCCCCAACTGCGCTGCTCCTTCTCGCCCACGACCGTATTGATTACGGTCAACTGGTTGTCCACGAAGCGCACGCCCTTTACACCAAGGGCAAGGTCCTCAGCGAGCTCTTTCTGCACTTCATCACTCACCGTTCCCGTAATTACAACGTTACCTTCGCGGGTAGTCGTATTAATATTGAGGGGATTCAGGTGCTTATTCAGCAAATAGAGGGTTTCTATCTGCGCGGTGATCGCAGTGTCTTCCACGTCTGTCGCCACCTGCTCTACCTGGGCGCTAATCATCGACGCAATCAATACAAGGGCTACCATAGTCTACGATTCCTCGATACGGTACCAGACAGTATCCGGTGCTGGCATGCCTCGGCAGGCAGCCAATAACTTCCCGGATCACTGCCGCCCGCTGGCTTAACGGGACACTAACATCCGGACTTCATCATTATAGGCCAGCGGTGACTGCCGTACAAATTGCACGTCTCCGCTGCGGACCATTGACCATAAGATAAATACCCGAAACGGGTGAAATAGTTCCATGTAACCTGACAAAATACGCATAAATATCGTTTTTGAGGAAATTGAGAGCACCAAATCATACAGAAAGGACGCTCCTATGGAATTGGAGAGCATAGTCCCCTGGGGGCGCTCCTACGATGAGTACATACGTATGTTTTCCCTCTTGCCAGAGGATTTGACTACACGAATCCTCGGATGTGGCGACGGGCCGGCCGCCTTCAACGGCGAATTGACCACGCGGGGCGGCTCCGTCACCTCGCTGGACCCAATCTATGCCTTTGCAGCCGATGAAATTGAAGCCCGAATTGCGGCGACGGCCGAGATGATTCTGCGGGAAATTCAGCAAAAACATCATCAGTATCTCTGGGAGGAAATCCCCTCGCCCGAAATCCTCCTCCATACCCGACGGGAAGCCATGGCCCGGTTTTTGAGGGACTACCCTATCGGTCGGGAAGAGGGACGCTACGTTGCGGGGGCCCTCCCCGAACTACCCTTTACAGCGGACCAGTTTGACCTGGTGCTCTGCTCTCATCTCCTGTTCACCTACTCCCATCATCTGAATGAGGCCTTCCATATCAACGCGGTGGAGACCATGCTGGGGGTAGGACGGGAATTGCGTGTTTTCCCGGTGCTTCAGTTGGACGGAAGCCCCTCACCTCATCTGGAGCCCCTCTGTGCCCATCTCGACAGCGCAGGCTATCATGTGCGACTTGAAACGGTAGCCTATGAATTTCAACGGGGCGGTAACAGGATGTTACGCATTCAACGCCCGGCATGACTTGCTATCCTGACCCCCACCCTACATGCTATAGCCTTGGGCCCTGGCATGGAGAAAAAACGTGAAGAAGACGATTAAGTGGATAATTTTCCTGACCATGGGAATAGGATTCGTTGTGGCGGGCACCTGGTTACTGCGGCCCGCCAAGCCCGTACAGAGGTGGACCCCATTGCTTGGACGCTAGATCGTGTTTCTTAAGTGTATCCGT
>CAXBPH010000008.1:0-49130 GCA_963977445.1 uncultured bacterium
CAACGTGCCTTCGGCCCGGGGCAGGCGGGCCGCCTGCGCTCCCAATTGTCAAAGGTTGCTTTTTAGGCGATAGTGGTCGAGCTGTCGGTGCGTTGGTCTCTTGTAGGAGCGTGCGTGCACTGCTGAAACTAACGAACTGGGTTTGATCGAGGTCTATCTTCGCTTATTTATGGAACGGGAAGGACAACCTCATGGACTGGCGATATTTTGATGCCGCGAAGGATCAGGACCAGGAGCACGCGGCGCGCATCTGGCATGAAATCGGATGGCTGGATCGTACCAATGGCCAGGCCCTGCGCGGCATGGAAGCCTACACCACTTCCGGGCGGGGTTATGTGTCTACCGTGCACAGCAATCCCGCCTGTTTTGTTTTCGAAGCGTCGGGGACCTTTCGCTATCTGGATGACGATCTGTCTTTTTCCGGCATCACGGGTGTGGCTACCGACCGAAGTGGCCGGAAGCAGGGTCTCGCGCTACAGTTGACCGCCCGGGCCCTCATGGAATCAGCGGAGTCCGGAGCGGCTATCGCCGGGCTCAGCACCTTCGAACAGGGCTTCTACGACCGACTCGGCTTTGGCACGGGGGCCTACGAACACCTCTGGCGCTTTGATCCTGCCCGCCTGACGGTGAGTGACAAGGTGCGCCCGCCCCACCATTTGACCGTGAGCGATGTGGAGGCCCTCCACGATGCTCGCCTGGGCCGCGCCCGATTCCATGGCGCCGTGACTTTGGATCAGGAGGGGCAGACCCGGTCCACCATGCTGCGCGCACCCAACGGCTTTGGACTGGGCTATTATGACGACGGGGTTGAGACGCCGAGCCACGGTTTATGGTGCGGCACCCAGGATACGGCCCGCGGTCCCTATGTCATCGAGTTTCTGGTCTGGAAGACCTCCGAGCAATTTCTGGAGCTTATGGGGCTGATAAAGCAATGGGGTGACCAGGTGCGGTTGGTATGCATGTCGGAGCCTGCCGGAATCCAGCTACAGGACTTGATGGACCGGCCAAGCCAACATTTCTTCAGCACGGCAGGGGGCAACTACGGCAGCGGCTGCCGGGTCCACGCAAATTTTCAATACCGAATGCTGGACCTGAAGGCCTGTATCGCCGCGACCCACCTGGCGTGTAGTCCCCTGGCCTTTAACCTGGAGCTCCACGACCCCATGTCGGGTTGGTCCCACGCAACGAAGAGCTACAGCGACGAAGTGCCCTGGCCCGGCCTGGGGGGTGATTACCAGGTGACGGTGGGGCCGGAGAGCGAGATTGCGCAGGGAACGGACAAGTCCCTTCCCGTGTTGCGGGCTTCGGTGGGGGCCTTCTCCCGCATGTGGCTCGGCGTGCAGCCTGCCTCGGGTCTGGCCATAACCGACGACCTCAATGGGCCACCAGCGTTGTTGCAGGCGTTGGGCCGGGCCTTTCGCCTGCCTGCTCCGCGAACCGATTGGCAGTACTGATTCGCACGCAGGTGGGTGAGCCTGAACAACGAAAAGGCAGCCTGTGGCGTGTCTGTTGATGCCGGTTCCGGGTGCTCCGGTCGCGAAAAACTGGATCCTGAAGCCCATAGTATGAAAAGATCTACGGCTATCGTGTTGGGTTGCGCCCTTCTTTCTCCTTCCCCTTGGAAACCGTGTGCTCCCCGCCGTTCATCACATTAAATAGAGAGAGTACTCGACATGAATATCGTCCTCATGGGATCCAAAGGTGCTGGAAAATCTACCCTGGGCCAGGCACTTGCCGCGGCAACCGGGTTGGAAGCTATCGACACGGATCGGCGCATCGAGGCCCTTTTTGAGGCCCGTGAAGGCAAAGTCGCCACCTGTCGCACCATCTATCAAAGCGCCGGTGAGGATGCATTTCGTACCCTGGAGCGCGATGTTGCCGCTGAAATGAGCGCCCTCGACTATCGCCTGGTTATCACGGGCGGTGGCATGATGATGGACCCCGATTCCCGGCGCGCCTTGCGCAGGAATGCCATCCTCGTGTTTCTATCGGCCGACGTAGCCACCTTGTGGTCCCGTGCCACGGAAGCGGGCCTGCCCCCCTGGTTGACGGGCGAAGACGGCCCCGAAAAGTTTGCCCTCCAGGTGAAATTCCGGGAAGAAGTGCTCCGTCCCTTCGCCGATATCGTCGTTGATACGAGCTCGGGCACGCCCGAAGAACAGGCCGAAGGGCTGGCTGCATTGATTGGTGAAGAGCTCGCCGTCCGCCAGACCGCCGCCAGCACCTATGGCGACGTCATCCGCATGACGGGCTTTGGCGAAAGTCACGGCCGCGCCATCGGCACGGTCCTCGAAGGGATGCGTCCTGGTATCGAGTTCAACGAAGCCATCCTCCAGGAGCAGCTCGACCGCCGTCGTCCGGGTCAAAGCAAAGTCGTTACCCAGCGTAAAGAGCCCGATTCGGTGGAAATCCTTTCCGGGGTCTTCGAAGGCAAGTCGACCGGGGCCCCCATTGCCATGGTCATCTACAACCAGGACCAGCGCTCCCATAATTACGACAACGTGAAGGATGTATTCCGCCCCGGACACGGGGACTTCACCTTCTACAAGAAATATGGCTTCCGCGACTATCGTGGGGGGGGGCGTCAGTCGGGCCGCGAAACGGCGTGTCGTGTGGCCGCCGGTGCGGTGCCCTTGAAGATGCTGACGGAAAAAGGGGTCCAGATTGTGGCCCACGCCACCGAGGTGGCCGGCATTGAAGCCACGACCTGCGATTTGACCACCATCGAACAAAATCCCATCCGTTGTGCCGACCCCATTGCGGCCAAGGCCATGGAACAGGCGATTTTGGATGCCCGAAGTGCCAAAGACTCGGTGGGCGGCGTAATTCAGCTCGAAATACATGGTTTGCCCGTCGGTTTGGGCGATCCCATCTTCGGGAAGCTGGACGCACGGCTCTGCACCGCCATCATGACTATCGGTGCCATCAAAGGCGTGGAAGTGGGGGGGGGATTCGCCCTGTGTAAGCTGCGCGGCAGCGAAGCCAACGACGGTATGTTCGATGGCAACTTCCGCACCAACTACTCCGGCGGCATCCTCGGTGGCATTACCACCGGCGAGCCCGTGGTGCTGCGCGTGGCGGTGAAGCCCACGGCCTCCATCGCAAGCAAGCAGATGACGACCGACGAACACGGCAAGAACGTGGAAATCGAAGTCCTCGGCCGCCACGATCCCTGCATCGTGCCCCGCGCCGTGCCGGTCGTTGAGGCCATGGCCGCCCTGGTCATCCTCGACGCCTGGGAAGTGCAGAGCCGCCTCAATCCCGAATGGGCCGCAGCACACCCGCTGTAAATAAGCGACTATTCATCTCGGGCTATTTTCAAGACAATTGGTTGACAGCCTCCAGGGGCTTGGGCATTCCCGCCTCGGCGCGTCATGACCTGCCCACCTCCGGCGCGTCCAAGACCTGAGACAGGGCCCACGGCGAGACATGCTCGGCCATCGAATAGCCGTCCAGGCGAAATTGGGGCACCGTCATCCTCGCGAACGCGGGGATCCAGTAACGCGATCATGCAAGCCGCTGAAACCTTCTGGGTTCCCGCGTTCGCGGGAATGACATCGTGCATCGTGTTTCCATGGCGTGTATTCTCGTCTGGCGATTGGGGCTGACGTTGTCTCTGGCGGGAATGCCTGAGTCCCTTTGGGGGGCCGCCGTTCAGGGGCTTGGGCATTCCTGCCCACCTCCGGCGCGTCCAAGACCTGAGACAGGGCCCACGAAGAGGCATGCATGGGTCATCAGCGCCATGGAACGGCCCCTTGCTGACAACCTTTCGGAGCCGTAGCGGGATCTTGAAAACGGCTATACACGGTCGTGACTGCGGGGGTGACGTCGTGCATCGTGTTTCCATGGCGCGTATCCTCGTTTGGCGATTGGGGTTGACGTTGTCTCAGGCAGGAATGCCTGAGTCCCATTGGGCCATCAACGCCATGGAATAGCCGCACCCGCTGCCCGAGCGGCCTTGCAAGGATTGAGAAAAAAAGGTATCGTCTACCCAAAGACCACTACCGACGCAATCGCACGCATGGGGAGGATTTGTTAATGAGGGGCGTAGAGAGTGACGTAGAAATTACGGCACCGGACCGGCCTGATCTACCCGCCGAGTCGGCGTTTTCGCATCGTAAGACAAAGCAAAGTGTGTTTATCCTGCTGGGAATGGTCATATTGTTTTTGGGGCTTACGGCGCTCAAGTGTCTTGCATTATCCAGCGTTGTATATGCTCTTTCACCTGACGGCAGATTAATGGGAGCGCTGCTCGCGACGAAGACGTTAATGTGGCTGTTGGTTGCGATTAGCGTAATTCCCATCTTCACCTTCTCTTTCTATTCGGGTTTATTGGCAATACGCGCGATGCGGTATAAACATGCATTGGTACACACGTCGTGTGCTTTTGCGTTTCTTGCATTGGTGTTTAATTTCTCCTCGGTGCACCTATGGGCTACAAGGCCGTTTGAGCGAGCGTCCTTGGCACGGGTTCCTATTCAGGGGCAGCTGTTGATAAATGCGTTGGAGGCGTATCACGGGCAGCGTGGTGCGTATCCCGAGGTGCTGGACGCGTTGGTGCCGGAATTCATAGAGGCTATCCCGCCTACGGGCTTGTCGTCTAAGAGCCGTTTTAGATACGTCATGGACAATGAAAGCCCATTTTATCGATTGACGGCAAGCCGAGACATGGGTTTTTTCGATTTTAATTACTTGTACTACAGTCCAGACCCTGACTTCTCTGGTACAGGAAATATGGGGGCCATTGGTGCCTGGGCGTACATCGACGGGTAAGACGCGCAGGGCCGTTGTTCAGGGGCTTGGGCATTCTTGCCCACCTCCGGCGCGTCCAAGACCTGAGACAGGGCCCACGAAGCGACATGCATGGGCATGGAACAGCCGTCCTGGCGAAATTGGGGCACCGTCATCCTCGCGAACGCGGGGATCCAGTAACGCGATCATGCAAGCCGCTGAAACCTTCTGGGTTCCCGCGTTCGCGGGAATGACATCGTGCATCGTGTTTCCATGGCGCGTATCCTCGTTTGGCGATTGGGGTTGACGTTGTCTCAGGCAGGTCATGACGCGCCGAGGCGGGAATGCCTGAGTCCCTTTTGGGCCATCAACGCCATGGAATAGCCAGGCAGGGCCTACCACACCGTGGAATTCCGTTTTGGGGCGTCAACTGTCAACTATCAACTATCAACTGTCAATCGTCACCCCCCAATTCCCCCCCTTGACGATCTGTTTCCCCACATCCCCCACAAAAACCCACAAATCTTTTTTTTGACCCCACCAGACTCACTAGTGTGTGTAATATTTTGGGCTACCACATATTGTATGTTTGTGTTGGTTGGTCCATTTTGGGGCTGTATTTTGGGGGTGTTTGTGTTATTTACTATTGACTTAGTGGGTGTGGAGTGGTAAATTGTGGGTAGTGATAGTGAAATTGTGGGAGAATCTACGTGTACTACGGTGAATCGCAAACTAGCCTGGACGACAAGGGACGCCTTACGGTGCCCCGGCAGTTTCGTCTATTGATGGATGCGAACGACCATGACACGTGGTATATGACCCGCGGTTTCGATGGCGCTATTTTTGTTTTTCCTTCCGACGAGTGGAAAAAGCTCAAGGATCTGGGCAGTGGTCACAGCCCCCTTGACCCACGGATGCTGGATTTCCGGCGTATGTTTGTGGGTAGTGCGACGAAGGTGAAGCTGGATAGGGCGGGACGCTTTGCAGTACCCGCGTTGTTGCGGGAAGACGCTGGTCTCGAAAAGGACGGCGTTTTACTTGGTGTAGACGATCATCTGGAGCTCTGGAGTAAAGAAGGTTGGTGTGCCTTCCAGCAGCGTCAGATGGATCAGTATAAGGTTATGGCTGCAGAGCTTTTTGCGACGGTGCGGACCGACGCAAGCACAACGGAAGGAGTGGTTCGGGATGCTTAAGATAGAATCGTATGAACAGAATGGTTGCACGGTAATGCGTTTGGATGGCGACATCGACGAGGACGGTATGAATGTACTTCGTCTGAGCCTGATGGAATGTATTCAGGCCCAGCGTTGCAACGTCGTGGTCAATCTTGCTTCGGTGAAGTTCGTGAGCTACATGGGCGTTGGTGTGCTCGTGGAGCGTTTGCGCCAGCTTCGCGCGTGCAACGGCGACCTGAAGTTGACGGGTGTTAACCTGTACACGGAACGTCTGTTTCGCATGGTTGGCATTACCAACGTCTTTGAAACCTACTCGACAGAAGCTCAGGCGCTGAAGGCTTTCGCTGAAGCTGCCTGATACCCTGTTTTCGTAATACGCCTTACCAGGGACGAGCCTATCCCACATGGACGTGGGGCATTTTCGCCACAAGGACCGAAACCGTGTCCCACAAATCTGTCATGGTTGACGAGTCCCTTCATTGGCTGGCTATTCGGCCGGAAGGTATCTACGTCGACGGCACTGCGGGTGCAGGCGGTCATTCAGCGCATATTGCGGCCCAACTCACGGAAGGCCGCCTTATTGCGTTAGACCGGGATCCGTCTGCGGTCGCCTTGGCGACCGAGCGACTTGCTGAATTTCCTCAGGCCCAGGTGGTGCTGGCTGAGTATGGCAACATGGCGGAAACTTTGGCGTCTCTCGGGGTATCTCATGTAGACGGCGTGCTTATCGACGCGGGTTGTTCGAGTATGCAGATCGATACGGCCTCCCGGGGATTTTCATTCCAGGTGGATGGCCCCCTCGACATGCGCATGAATCCGGAGGTGGGGGAGTCGGCGGCGGCAATGATGGTACGTCTTTCCGAATCGGAAATTGAAACCATACTCCGTGATTATGGAGACGTGGGTCCCTCGGGCCGTATCGCCAGCCAGATAAAGGCACGGGCGATAGCGGGCACGCTGAACACCACGGTGGATCTCAGTCAGGCCGTGGCCGAGGCGCTGCCCTTCCTTACGGGCGTGCCCAATGAAGTGCGGACCGTGTTCCAGGCCATACGGATTGCCGTGAATGACGAGTTAAACGGCCTGCATGCCGGTATAGATTCGGCGATGGATTGCCTCCGTGAAGGTGGTCGGCTGGTGGTGATCTCTTTCCATTCCGGTGAAGATCGGGTGGTAAAACAGGTCATGCGCGACGCCTCTCGGAAGAAACGACATTTATACCCCGACGGACGGGTTCGTTCCGTGGACCCGGCCCGCTTGAAAGTATTGACGCCTGGTCCCGTTGAGGCCAGTGCCTGGGAGTGCCAGGAAAATTCCCGGGCCAGGAGTGCCAAACTTCGGGCCGCAGTACGCATCTGAGTAAACGTGAAAGGAGAGAATACAATGGGAATACTACAGGTTCGACGTCAACGAAGTCTGCTGCGTGGTTGGATAAAATGGATTCCTGTACTGGCGATTCCTTTCGCGGTGCTCTTCGTTCATGCGTGGCTCAATATCCAGATACTTCGGGCCGACTATGTCTTGCGTGAGCTGGACAAGGAAGCCAATGCCCTGCAGGAGAAATTGGAGCACGCGGACGTGGCCCAGTCGGTCCAGCAGTCCCCCGAATTGCTCTCCGCGCAGGCGGATAAAATGGCCTTCGTACAGCCCGAACCGGGTCAGCTCGAAGTAATCGTCTATGATCGGAATGAGTTTACCCCCCTTCCTGAAGAAATGAATATGGAACTGGCCCGGCGGGATGAGTCCATTGAGTCTTCCGCCGCTGCGGTGACTACGGGAGCACCCCGTGTCGATGATGGTCCGGTGCTTCCTGCGACTCCGATGACCGAAATGACGCCCATTCCACTGGCGAATACCACCGCCGAATCCGTGAGTGTGGTTACGCCGCCGGTCGCCGCCCCGCCAACCATGCCGAATCCGCAAGCCCAGCCAACACCCGAGGCCCATCCCGCTGTCTGGATGGCCCTGGACGAAGTGGCGGATGATGCCTTCGCCGTTCCTGTGAAAAAGACCGTGACCCTGGATCTGCCCGTTGACACCTATGTGGAAGAAGTGCCTGCCGTTGAGGCGGGAATGGGCGGCCTGGAAGCCTTGTAGCAGTTGACCCCACTCGAATGGCCATGGACCGAGCGTTTTCGTGGCCGGCCGGGGAGAGTGCACGCGATTGACTCGGCCTCAACGTATGCGACTTATAACCGACAGGTAAAAAATTATGAAACGGCGCAGACCCGGTGAAAAAGCAGAAATAGACTCATCGTACGGGGAGCCGTTGTCCGGTTTTCAGCGGAGACGTCTACGTCTTATCCTCGCCGTCTTTTTTTTGGGCTTCGGCGCCATTGCCATCCGGCTCAATCTAGTCCACCTCTTTCCCGACGACGCCCTCGATCTGGACCTTTCCCACACCCGGGAAATCACGTTGACGGCACCACGGGGCGATATCTATGATCGCAATGCGAACGTGAAACTGGCGACAAACCGCACCGTCCCTTCTCTCTGGTTTGATGCGACGGCGGTTACCGATCCGGTGGCCTTTGCAAACTCCATCGCACCCCGTTTTGGCATGGACCCCCAGGTAATACTGGATCGGGCCAATGAACGAACAGAATCGGGAAAGCCCTTTGAATTCAAATGGGTGAAACGCTGGATTTTTGAAGACGCAGAGATCCAGGCCCTCGATGATGTGTTGATCGAGTGGGAAGATGTGGTTCACGTCAACAACGAGTCCATTCGTCACTATCCACAGCGGGGTGCCGCGGCCCACCTCCTGGGGTTCGTCAATCGTAATGGTGAAGCGTCCGAAGGGCTGGAACTGACCTTTGACGAGCACCTGCGGAGTGAGACAGGGGTCTATAAGGCCCGTGTGGATACGGCGCGCCGTATGCTGGAGTCCCGGGCTCTCGAATATGTGCCCGCCAAGACCGGAGAAGCGGTACAGCTCACCATCGATGTGAACATGCAGCATCTCCTGGAGCGCAAAATCGACGAGCGGATGGAGGCGTGTAATGCGGTCGAGGGTATGGGCATTCTCATGAATCCCAATACCGGCGAGATCTACGCCATGGCGACCCGCCCCGCTTATGACCCGAACTATTACGACGCCTATGACGACAGTCAACGACGCCACCGGACCATTACAGACTATTTCGAGCCCGGATCGTCCTTTAAAATTATCGCCGCCTCAGCAGCAATCGAAGAGGCCCTCATCACGCAAGATACCCTCATCGACTGCGAAAACGGCGGCTTCAATCCCTACGGACACTATGTTCGGGACTTCCACCGGCTCGGCGTCGTTCCCTTCTCCAAGTGTTTTGAGGAATCGAGCAATGTGGCCATCATCAAGGTGGCAAAAATGCTCGGCCCCGAGCGATTTGATCAATGGATGCGTGCTTTTGGTATCGGTGAGCGCACGAGCCGGGATTTTCCCCAAGGAGCGGAAAGCCCTGGAATACTTCGAGCACGCAAAGACTGGAATGGTCTTTCCATGGGCTCCCTGCCCATGGGTCAGGAAGTGGGTGTGACCATCCTGCAACTTGCACGGGCCTTTGCGGTGATTGCCAACGGTGGCCGCCTCGTGGAACCCTATTTTGTCGAGCGTGCTATCGGGGCGGACAATACCATCACCTACCAACACGAGGCCCCGGAATTTCCCCGGGTCATTTCAGAAAAAACGGCAGCAATCATGCGGGACCTCTGCCACAAGGTGGTATTGCATGGTACGGGTGATGATGCCGCCATCGACGAATACAGCGTGGGGGGCAAGACCGGTACGGCCCAGATGTTGAGCAATACCGGCCGGGGATACAGCAAGGACCGCTATACCGTAGTGTTTGCCGGATTCGCGCCGGTATCCGATCCCAAAGTGGTGTGCGCCATCGTCATCCGGGAACCCATGATCAAACTTCACTACGGTGGATATGTCTGTGGGCCCGTATTTCGCGATGTCGTGCGCGATGCGCTGATTCGTCTTAACGTACCCGCCGATCAGGAAGTTGAAGGCAAAGAAAAGGTTCGTATCGTGGCCGAGGCCATCGTCGAAGAGAAAGTGCTCGATGGCGATACCATGACGGACCGATTGAGCGATGCCCAGATTTCTGAACTGGAACTGGCCATGGAAGATCAGCTCGAGAGTCTGGACGGATTGGAACTAACCCGCGCCGTCTGGGATGTAGTAGAAGGCGCACCGTTATTGCCCGACTTGATGGGCATGTCCAAGCGCCAGGCCTATGACACCTTGAGTAAACTTGGAATCCCCTGCGATCCCCAGGGCGCAGGATGGGTCATTTCCCAGGATCCGGAAGCAGGTACGCCTGTTGCTGCGGTGCGGCTCTGCGCCTTGGAGTTTTCTCCAACGAGGATAGAAAAAAATGATGACCCATCTTGAAATCAGCGCGCTTCTGGGCCTCGGGCCCGACGCCTTGCCAAGCTTGGAGGCTACGGGTATCTCAGAAGACTCCCGTAGTGTCCGTCCCGGAGATATATTTGTGGCGATTACGGGCGAGCACGCCGATGGCCATGATTTTGCCACCGACGCAGTGACCGCAGGTGCCGTAGCCGTTATGGGTGACCGGTCGGGTATTCAGTCCCTGGAAGGCCGGCCCTATCTCTTTGTGGAACGTCCTCGGGAAGCGGAAGCCCTGTTGGCCCATGCCCTGGCCGGCGATCCCACGCAGCAGTTGACCGTTATCGGCATCACCGGTACCAACGGCAAGACCAGCACGGCCATGTTGACCCAATCCATCCTCCGTGAGGCCGGTCTTGCCACGAGCAATCTTGGCACCATGGGCTATGAAATTGGTGGCACCCTGTTGCCCGCACCCCATACGACCCCCTTTGGAGATGAGTTGGCCCGCCTGCTGGCCCAATCACGGGATGCCGGCGATACCCATGTGGTGATGGAGGTCAGTTCCCACGCCCTGGCCCAGGAACGGGTCGCCGGAATTCACTTTTCCGTGGCGGCCTTCACCAACCTTACCCAGGATCACCTCGACTATCACGAAACCATGGAATCCTATCGCAATGCAAAGCTCAAACTTTTTGAGCGCATCAGCGGCGACGGCACCTTCACGGTAATTAACAAAGCCGACCCCTCGGGTTCCGTCTTTGAGTCGGCATCGAAGGTGCCTACCATCACCTATGGCCCCGAAGGGGTTTTGCGCGTTCGCGATGTCGTGTTGGGTATGGCCGATACGCGCTTTACCCTGGCGACACCCCGTGGCGAAGTGGATATCCGGATTCAACTGTTGGGACCCCACAACATCCAGAACGCGCTGTGCGCGGCTGCGATCGCCTATGGGCTCCATATTGATTTACCGACCATTGCCGCCGGTTTGGGGCGCTTGCCCCGGGTTCCAGGGCGTTTTGATGGTGTCGACGGCGGACAGGACTTTTTCGTGGTGGTGGACTACGCCCATACCGAAGACGGCCTGAAGAATGTGCTGGAAGCCGCCCGGCTCTTATGTAAAGGGCGAATCATTACGGTATTTGGTTGTGGTGGCGATCGGGATCGGGGAAAACGGCCCAAGATGGGGAAGGTGACGGGAGAACTCAGCGATTTTTGCGTGCTGACGTCGGACAATCCACGGAGTGAAGATCCCAAGCGCATTCTTCTGGATGTGGAAGTGGGATTACAGAAGGCCGGGTGCCACAGGGGTGATGAGTATATAACCCTGGAGAATCGCGAAGAAGCCATCCACCATGCGATTGGCCTGGCGAAAAAAGGCGACCTGGTGCTTATTGCGGGTAAGGGGCATGAGGATTACCAGATTCTGGGCGACCAACGGATTCACTTTGACGACCGCGAGGTGGCCCTGGCCGCCCTGGAGGCGCGTCGCTGATGGGCTGGTCATATGACGTTGCCCATCTCGCTGATTGGATTGGATGCGCCGCACCTGTGGAGCCCGCCGGACGGGTGACGGGTGTTTCGACGGATACCCGGACACTGCAGCCGGGCGATATCTATGTGGCCCTGCGGGGTCCCAATTTTGATGCCGAAAACTTCGTGGCCGAAGCCTTTTCGAAAAGGGCCGCCGCCGCGATCACGCGCGCGCCCCACAAAGCAGGTCCCTGTCTGGTGGTGCCCGAACCCCTGACGGCCTTACAGCGATTCGCCTCTCGACACCGCATGAGTCTGGATATTCCGGTATTCGGGCTAACGGGTTCCTGTGGAAAGACCACGGCCAAAGAATTTTGTGGGGCCTTGCTGTCTACCCGCTATACCGTGGTGAAAACCCAGGGAAACCTCAATAACGACATTGGCTGTCCCCTGTCCTTACTTCGAATGGACCGACATACGGAATTCGCGGTTATTGAGATGGGGGCCAATCACGTGGGCGAAATTGAGGCCCTCTGTGGCATCGCCCGACCCACCGAGACCGCCGTGACCATGGTTGCTCCGGCCCATCTTGAAGGGTTTGGCTCCATCGAAGATGTGGCCCGCGCCAAGGGTGAAATTGTAGACAATCTCGATGCCGACGGCCGTTTTTATCAGAATATGGACAATCCATGGTGCCGGGCAATGGGAAAAAACTTCGGTGGCGAAATCATTCGTTTCGGCAGTGAGGGGGACGTGGTCCTCCGTTCCTGTGAATTCGATGAATCGGGGGAGCTGGTTCTGGATATTGACCCCATTGGGACCATTCGGCTGCCCCTCCCGGTGAAGGCCCATGCGACCAACGTATTGTTGGCCGTGGCGGTCGCCCTGCAGCATGGCATCCAGGAATTCGAAGGGCCCCTCCGGGAAGCCTGCAAATCACCGAGCCGATTCAAGATATACCCAATGGGTGATTTTGAGATTCTGGATGACACCTACAACGCCAATCCCGCCAGTATGGTTGCCGCGCTGGATGCGCTGGTGGCCCGTCCGGGCGCGGGCGCGCGCATTGCGGTGTTGGGCGATATGCTGGAGTTGGGGGAGCAGGCGGTGACGCTCCACGAGACCCTCGGTCGGGAGGTGGCCGACCGGCAAATCGGACATTTGCTTAGCTACGGCGGCCACGGCTGTGATATCATACGCGGCGCGCGCACGGCCGGTCTGGCCCAGTCCGAAGCCTTCGATTCCCACGAAAAACTGGCCGAAGCGCTCTTTCACGTTGCCCGACCCGGCGACAAAATTCTACTCAAGGGATCCCGCGGTGTGCGTATGGAGCGGGTGGCGGGTGCCTTAAGACAAATGATTGCACCAGACGGTGAGGAGTAACCCGGTCGTACCATGATTTTTTATTTGACGCAAGCCCTCTTGCCCTATTTTACTGCCCTGGATGTATTCAAATACCACACGGTTCGGGCTGGTGGCGCTGCTGTAACCGGGTTTCTATTTTGCCTGCTGGTGGGGCCAAAACTGATTGAAATGCTGCGGGCCTTTAAAGTGGGGCAGTTTATCAAAAAAGACCACGTGGCTGACCTCCACGCCCTCCATAAGGGTAAAGCGGGGACCCCCACCATGGGCGGGGTGATCATCCTGCTCTCTACCGTTCTGTCACTACTCCTCTGGAGCACCCTCACCAACCGACTGCTTTGGGTCGCGTTGGGCATGCTGCTGCTGCTGGGTGCCGTCGGTTTTCTGGACGACTACATCAAGTTGCGCCGGAAGCATAACGACGGCTTGAGTGCACGGGCCAAATTTGCCGGACAGATATTGAGCGGTGGGCTGCTGGGTATCTACCTGCTGTTTTTTCCCATTACGGTCAATGGCCTTTCCGTGTTGCCCCGGGATATCCAGGATTGGAACCAGTTTGCCGAAGTCTTGATGGACGCGGGGATGGCTGGCGAAGACAATGTTGCCGGTCATATCTGGGAAGAATTGACTGACGAGGATCGTGCCGTATTGCGGATGGTCAAGGAAGTACAATTCATTCCCCGTGAATACAAGTTCGACGTCCTGGCCGGTATGAACTCGGTGCTCCAGCGAGAGCGACTCGATCTCATTTTCACCATTCCCGACAAGGCCGACCCCGCACTGAAGGAATTCGCGGCCCAGGGGTATGACGCGCTCAACGAGCGGGACCGCATGCGTTACAATCGACTCATCATGGAAGCGGCCCTGCCGGGCATCGTGAATCGTAGCGTGCCCGATTTGCATACGAAGGTGGGCATACCGGGCTTCAAAGACCACTTCATTCCCCTCGGACCCTTCTACGTGTTTTTCGTCATACTCATTATTGTGGGGGTGTCCAATGCCGTAAATTTGACCGACGGACTGGATGGATTGGCCACCGGTGTCTCACTGGTATCGATACTCACCTATGCGGCCATCGCCTACGTGGTGAGTCGTGCCGATTGGTCTTACTATCTCTATCTCACCTATATACCAGAAGCCAGTGAGTTGTTCGTATTTGGTGCGGCCCTACTGGGCACGGGGCTGGGCTTTCTGTGGTTCAATGCGCACCCCGCCGAAGTATTCATGGGGGACACCGGCTCCCTGGCGTTGGGCGGCGCCATCGGCACCATGGCCATACTGACCAAGCAGGAGCTCCTCCTTCCTATCGTGGCGGGCCTCTTTGTGATGGAGGCGGGAAGCGTCTTAATTCAGGTGGCGTCATTTAAGATGACGGGCAAACGGGTTTTCCGTATGGCACCTCTTCACCATCACTTCGAACTACTGGGCTGGTCAGAAACGAAAGTCACCTTGCGCTTCTGGATAATTGCCTTTATCTTTGCCCTCCTCAGCCTCACTACGTTGAAACTCCGATGAACGTTGCGCCGGATACATGGAAGGACCTGCCCGTGACCCTCGTCGGCATGGGGCGTTCTGCCGTGGGTGCCGCGAAATTATTGCAACACCATGGTGCCGCGCCGTTTGTTACGGAGCTCTCCGATGTTGAGGCCCTGATTCCCTGGCGTGCCGAATTGGAGGCCAGCGGCATTCCCTTTGAAGTGGGGGGGCACACCGCACGGGCCTGGGCGACGCCCTCGCTGGTGGTGATGAGTCCCGGCGTTCCCGTTTCGATTGCGCCGGTGGTTAGCCTTCGGGAACGGGACGTAGAGGTAATCGGTGAGTTGGAACTGGCTTTCCGCTTTGCGACGGCACCCATACTGGCGGTGACGGGCACGAACGGCAAGACGACCGTAACCGAGTTACTGAAACATCTGATACAGGCCTGTGGCCATAGCGTGTTACTCGCGGGAAACAATCACACCTCCTTTTCCGCAGCGGTTCTGGATAGTGTCACGCCTGACTACTACGTTCTTGAAGTCAGTAGCTACCAACTGGAGAGTGTATGCACCTTTCGCCCATGGATTGGGGCGATCCTCAACGTTACCCCCGACCATCTGGGGCGTCATGGGACGATGGAGAACTATGGGGCGTCCAAAGCCAGAATATTCGGCAACGATGGGGCGTCGGCCCAGGTTGCCGTGCTCAATGCCGATGATTCCCGGGTGTGGTCCATGGAAACGCCCCGCGATACGAGTCGCGTGGGTTTCAGCATTACATCGCCCGTGAAGAACGGTCTCTATAGCGATGGCCATGATCTCTGGGTAGATGGTGACCCCGTCGGTGAATTGCCCGGCGCATTGCCCGGTGCTCATAACCGGTCCAATATGCTGGCGGCCCTCTCCATGATGCATGCCGGTGGCTTTGACCTTGCCTGTTGCGTGAAGGCCCTTCCCGATTTTCCGGGTGTGGAACATCGACTGGAAGCCGTGGGTGACTACGGCGACCGGACTTGGATCAACGATTCCAAGTCGACCAACGTGGATAGTCTGCGTGTCGCCCTGGAGAGTTTTGACGTGCCCGTCACCCTGATTGCCGGTGGTCAGGGAAAAGGCAGCAGCTACGAAGCATTGGTGCCGCTGGTAGCGCACCACGTATCCCATCTTGTGGCCTACGGAGCCGAAGGGCCCGTGTTGGTGGCGGCGTTTAAGGATGTGGTGGCAACGACGGTGGTACCCGATATGGAAGCCGCAGTGCAGTCGGCCCATGTTGTGAGTGACGATGGGGGGACCATTCTCCTGTCGCCCGGATGTGCCAGTTTTGATCTATATACGAATTTTGAGGCCCGTGGCGCCCATTTCAAGGCCCTTGTTGTGGCCGAGGCGTACCAGGAGATCGCGCCATGAGAAAAGAAGTTACCGCGGTCTTCACCTTGGTGTTGGCCCTCGTTTCGATTGGGACACTGATGATCTACAGTGCCCGGGCCTACCAGGTAGGAGCTACGGAACCCAGGACCCATCTTTACGCGTTGGCCATTGGATTCATCACTATGTTGGTGGCGGCCCGCTTCGACTATCACCGTCTTCGCGACGGTGTCGTGTTTCGCGGTATCGTTCTACTGTCGGTGGTCTTGTTGGTGGTGGTGCTGCTGAAAGGGGTCGAGGTAAATGGCGCAAAGCGGTGGATTCGTCTGCCGGGAATTCAATTGCAGCCCTCCGAGTTTGCGAAGTTTGCCTTGATACTTCTGTTGGCGGTGAAATTGACCCACAACCGGGAAAACATTCAACGCTTCTTCTCCGGCTTTCTTCCACCCGTGTGTATTGCGGGGCTCTTCGCCGGGTTGGTGCTGGCGGAAAAAGATCTGGGCGTGCCCGTCGTAATGATGGCCGTGGCCTATATCATGATGATCGTGGCCGGCGTTTCCTGGCGATATATGTTGATGAGTGCCCTTCCCATCGGGGCGGTCGTGCTGGTGGCGGTGGTGAAGAGTCCCCACCGTGTAGCACGACTCGCGGCCTTTCGGGACCCCTGGGCCGATCCCCTGGGTTCCGGGTTTAACCTGATCCAATCCTATTCTGCTTTTGCTCAGGGGGAAATGTGGGGCAAAGGTGCCGGTGCTGGTGAGCAGAAGCTGGGCTATCTTTTTGCGAGTCATACGGACTTTGTCTATGCCCTGATAGGGGAAGAGTTTGGCCTGGCCGGGACCCTGACGGTCCTCGCTCTTTTTGCCGGTCTGTTGTTTGCGGGATATCGCATTGCCGCCAACGCGCAAGACATGTTTGGCGCTCTCCTTGCCACGGGAATTGTGGCACTTATCTCGGTGCAGGCGGTCATTATCATGATGGTAACCATTGGACTACTTCCGACGAAGGGGCTTCCCCTTCCGTTCATAAGTTACGGCGGCACGGCCTTGATCGTGTTCCTGGGACTGGTTGGCATTCTTGCCAATGTGGGCATACAAGCCAGCCCACCGATTGCGTCGGGAAAACGGTCCTAGGAGTCTGACTCCTAGACGGCGCGGTTTTGTCTGATTTGCGCTGGACGTTCTATCGTGTAAACTGCATGGTATTCACTGCGAACGAATGGTACTATGAGATGCCCTTTCATTGATGCACGAGAGTTCGGATGTCTCAAGGGAAGCGATAGGAATGGTGCCTGCTCCGTTGATGCGTCTGAGAAGACGATAGGCGTGTAGTGAAGTAAATGTGAGGTTTTCGAATGCGAATCATGATTACGGGCGGGGGTACGGGGGGCCACACTTCCCCGGCCATCGCCGTCTATGAAGAGCTCCGGAAACGGGACCCCCAACTGCGGGTTCAATGGGTGGGGTGTCACGGTCGCATCGAAGAGCGTCTGAGCAATAAATTGGGCATTCCCTTTCGCTCTATTCCGGTTGCAGGCTGGCCGCGTCGCCGAAGCGTGAAACAAGTGTGGGTAGCCCTGAAGTTGCTGGCCGGGTTTGTTCGCGCCGCCATGTTGCTCCGGGCCTTTCAACCCCAACTTGTTTTTGGCGTAGGCGGATATGTTTCTCTTCCCCTCATGTGGGTGGCCCAGTGGATGGGAATTCCTACCGTTATACACGAGCAAAACCGCCGCTTGGGCATGGCAAATCGGCTGTTGGCACCGAAGGCGACCCGAGTTTTTCTGAGTTTCGACGATACACAGGGCGAATTTCCCGAAGCGCGAACGACCGTCGTGGGGAATCCCGTGCGGGCTGAGTTTGTGAATCCGCCGGGCAAATCTGCTGCCCGCGAGGCGCTCGGTCTCTCCCCGGAGGCCCCGGTGGTGTTGATTTGCGGTGGCAGCCAGGGGGCGCGCAGCATCAACGAAGCAGTAGCCGAGAGCCTTTCCGCATGGACCGATGCAGGGATTCAAGTGATTTGGGCCACCGGCGTCTTTGATCATGATATGGCACAGGCCCAAGTGGCCTCGGTCGATGGAACGGTGCAACTCCATAGTTTTATTGAAGATATGGCAAGAGCCTGTGCTGCCGCCGATCTCGTTGTCGGGCGTTCAGGTGCCTCAACAACAGCTGAATTGGCAGTCTTGGGAAAACCTTGTATACTAATCCCATATCCAAAAGCCACAGACAACCATCAAGCGCAGAACGCTCAGGCCTTTGAAGATGCGGGCGGCGGTCAAATTCTAGAGGATATACTTTGTACCGGTGAAACACTGGGTCCTATGGTACTGTCAATGGTGGCGGATATGCGTCAACTTGAAGTTATGGGTCATCAGGCGAAACATATCGCCAAACCCATGGCGGGGGAACGCATCGCAGAAGGCATCGTGGACGTCGTGTTTGGCCAGGATGATACGGAGCGTGCAACAGCGTAGTAGATGGTCTTACCCATAGCGTTTTGACCCGATTGCGCAAAGGACAAAAAATTCGGTGACCGACGGTTTTTTTTCCATTAGTATTGATTCATTGAGGAGCGACCTCATTACAGGTTTTGACCTGTATCTGCTCCAGAAGGGTAATAATACGCCTGTCCTTTATCGCGGGCATAGTCTTCCCTTCGAAGAGCGGGACCGGGCACGGCTGGTGGAGAACAATATCCACGAGCTACAGGTCAAGGATACGGATCGCAAGGCCTGGACGAAATACACCGCGGCAATCCTGCCCGAATATCTGGCGGATACGAGTCGTCCCGTTGAAGAGCGTGCCGGAATGCTGTACCAGTCGGCGCAGGGGCTTGTCCACGAATTGCTCTCAAACCCCAATGCCGTAGATCTGGTGGAGCAAAGCCGGGAAATGGCGGGCGGGATGGTTGACTTTCTCACGAAGGAAAGCACGTCGTTCTACGAGCTTATGCAGCTGACGTCTTACGACTATTACACCTATACCCACAGCGTAAACGTCTTTGTCTATAGTGTTTCACTAGCCAAGAAATTGGGGAAAGATGGTCCGGAATTGGGAGAGTTTGCCCACGGTGCGCTCATGCATGACATTGGAAAGCGGATGATCGATAACGACATCACCAATGCGGCGGGAGCCTTGAGCGAAGAGCAGTGGGAGCAGATGCGTATGCATCCAGTGCACGGCTATGAAATCCTGGTCTCCCAAGGGGAAACGAGTCTCATTGCGCTGGATGTTACCCGCCACCATCACGAGAAAATTAATGGCCGGGGCTACCCCGATGGATTGAAAGGTGAAGCGATATCCGAATGGGCCCGGATGACGACGATTGCCGATATTTTTGATGCATTGACGACCCAGCGATCCTATAAAGACGCCATGGATACCTTTCCTGCGCTGCAATTTATGAAGGCCAAAATGAGCGATGAATTGGATCCTGAATTCTTTCAGGCTTTCGTAGCGATGATGGCGGGGCGATAGTCGTGGCGCTACCTGCCGAATAAAAGCGTATCGCGCTCGTGATATGGTCAATCGAGCAAGGTATTCGGGCAGGAAACAGGCGCTCGTTTCGGGCGTCTGGGGCAATATTGATTGATGCCTTCGTTACTCCGTTGTGGTGGTTGGCCTTGTTTCCACCGTTTCGTCGGAATGGGGCTTTTCGGTCTCCACGAGAGTAGCCAGCTTCAGTAATTGCGCATCCAATTCCAGCGAAGCGTTCCGAACGGAACCATAGTTGACTTCAAAATGAATTCGTTTGTCTTTGACGATGAAATTGATCATGACGCCTTGCTTTCCATAGGCGTACCCATTACCAAATGTCAAAATCGGACGCTGATCGATGGCTTTTCTGATCTCCGATATTTTCTCTGATTCGGAAGCGCAAATAAATACGACAGCACAGTCCAGGAGTTCGTCGATGTGACTCGCGTTTCTCAGCCGGACGGGATGCCCTTCGATATCCTTGCCCCGAGCAGCTTCCTGGAGTGCCCCGTCGAAGGGGTCGTCACCAAGTACGCCGATGTAGCAGGAGGCCCCTTTTTTGGGAGGGAGCGCGGAACTTGGCCACCGGGTGAAGCGAAGTAACTTCAACAAGAGAGTCGCTTTTACCTGGTACTCGGTAAATTCCTTTTCCTCCGCCTGGCCTGTAACGACCAGTACGGGGCTGAGGGATACCGCAACGCTGGCCGTCAATATATGATGGAACAGGGCCCGCCGTGTATACGTTTGTAAACGGGCGCACGACCGGAGAGTCTGCGATTGGTGTCCATCTATTTTTGATTCGAGACTCACCCCGTTAAAACTCCCACGTAACCTGCGCGTAAACCCCGCGCTCCACCCTGCTTGGAAGGGTGTTAATAATCGTTGGTGTCAGCTCCGTGTGCTCCGGCTGCAGCAGATTTCGAACAGACACTTCGATTTCCAGATCATTGCGCGGCATCCACCCCAATCGGAGATCAACGGTGGCGTAGGCGTCGATATCCAGGCTCTTGAGTCGGTCCACATACCGAAAATCGATGTCCAATTGCAGCTGCTCCGAAAGGAGGATACGTTGCTGCCAGTTAAGCTGGTGGGCAGGAGTATCGTCAGCGAGGGTTGGGGTGAGTATGTCGATCAAATTCGTGTGGGGCTGCACGTTGATTTCGAGATACGACCACATGAGCCGTGTGTGCCATCGTCGGTGGGGCTGCCAGTCCAGCACAATTTCTATGCCCTTTGTAACGGCACCGGAATCGTTGGTAACGACTACCGGCGCGACCAATCGTGGCGGTGCGAGTTGGAGGTAGAGAAAGGGAGCTTTCAGAACGGTCGCCCGAAACTTGTCGTAGTCGCTATAAAAAATTGTAATGTCGGCGGAAAGTTCTTCACTCAGTTTTCGACGCAATCCGCCTTCAATCGTGACCACGGTTTCTGAGTCGAAATCCTTGTTGCCCTGTAACGCTACTTCAATTCCAGGAAATGAATAGACGGGTGAATAAACATCGGCTTCGGTACGCGATGGCGTTCCTACAGCGCGGGTTACGGCGGCCCACCAGGTGGTCTGTTCGGAGGGTTGCCAAGCCAGGCGTGCCGTTGGTTGCAGCTCAAGTCCCGTGTAATCGTTGTGCTCAATCTTGGTGCCCAACGTTAAACGAAGCGCTCCATCGAGAAAAGAGATCTCGTCCTGTGCAAAGGCACTGAAGGTGCGGTATCGACGTCGGTCTGGGTCAAATTGGGCGACAATCTGGCCACTCAAATGGTCTTCCGTATAGCGGACTCCTGCGCCCCAAACCAATTCCTGTCGTGGCGAAAGGCGGAAGCGGTGCTGAAAATCGAACTCGCCGGAAGTTCGCACTTCATTGACGATGAGGGAGGCACTATCGTAGCTGCGAAAATTTGCTCGTACCTGAACTTCCGACTCGTCACTCAGTGTGTGTTCCCACTGACCCATCGCCGTAAATTCCTGGTTGCTGGTGTGATCGGATACGTAGCGTCGGAACGGGGGGCGAAAGGGTGAAAGCCGATAGGTGTCGTGGATACGACTGTCCAGGCCGGTTAATTCCAGACTGAGCTGGTCATCACCCCGATCCCATTCCATGCGTCCACCGACCCGCGTCGCCCGCCAGACATCGTCGTCGTGAACCCATTGCCCGGTCAGGCCGCCACCGTTGCTGCGGAATTCACGCAGGTAAAACAGGAAATGTCGGTCATGGCTTAATGGGGTCCCATAGAGGGCAGAAAGAGCACCATCGGTATCCGTGCCATAGGTCAGTGAAAGTAGCCCGCCTTCCAGCGTATGGGCTCGGCGTGTAATGATATTGATAATGCCGTTGACCGCGTTGGCCCCCCAATTGGCACCACCCGGACCACGAATGATCTCAATGCGCTCGATCAGCTCAAGGGGATAGCCCAGCTCCTCCCAGTTGGTGCCGGAAAACGTGGTGGAGTACACGCTTCGGCCATCGACGAGAACGAGCAATTTGTCGGCGAGGCGACCGCTGAAGCCACGAATGGTTACCGACCATTTACTCGAATCGATCTGGGCCACATTGACTCCAGGAGCCATGCGCAGTAGTTCCGGAATTGTGGTGGCGGTAGAGTGGGCAATATCTTCGCGGGTAATCACGAAGACTGCCGCAGATACGGCACGTTGTTCCTGGGGTTTGCGTGCGGCCGAGGAAATTTCGATGTTCAGAAGTTCCTCAATGCTCATATTATCCAGTGCGCGATGGGCTGGCGGCTCCTCGGCAACGACGGGTTGGGGAAAAAACAACAGAATACTACAAATACACCACAGACCGATGCAATGTTTCGTTGCCTTCATGAAATCCCCATGTATCTGGGTTAATCGTAGCCCAATTGGATTGCCTTAATACGCTTAGGATAGCATGGTGGTCGCGGTAAGTACATTTCTGCATTTTGTCCTCACCATGCTGCGGATAGGCTCACTGGGCCGATAAGTCCCGAAAATAAACGAAAGGTAGTACGATGAAACGTTTGATTCTAATCGCCCTGCTCGGCGTTCTCGCGCCCATGATAGGGGCACGGGCGGCCGACATTGAAAACGTCGTACTTATTAGTTGGGACGGATTGCGCTGGCAGGAATTTTTCGGGGGTGCCGATGCCCGCCTGGTATTTCCCGACGGCAAGGTCGATGAGGATTCAGCCAAGGCGAAGGCGGCTTTCTGGGCGAAAACACCCGAAGAACGCCGGGAAAATCTTATGCCCTGGATTTGGGGCACCCTGGCCAAGGAAGGGCAAATCTATGGCGATGCCGAAATTGGCAGTCCCGCACTGGTGACCAACGGGTTCAATTTTTCCTATCCGGGTTATTCAGAAATCCTCACGGGAATCACTGATCCTACCCTGAATTCCAACGCGAAGCGGAACAATCCGAATGTAACCGTTCTGGAATGGCTCAATGGCCAGCCCGGCTTCACCGGTAGTGTGGCGGCGTTCTGCTCCTGGGATGTTTTCCCCTTCATCATCAACGCGGAACGAAGCGGTATACCCGTAAATGCCGGTTGGGTGCCCCTCACCGTGTCCAATGACGCGGAACATCTGAGATTTTTGAATCAGGTTGCAGAGGAGACGCCCCATGTGTGGGACGGAATTCGATTCGACTTCACCACCTTTCACGGTGCGGTGGAATATGTAAAGGCCAAGCAGCCCCGCGTGCTCTACGTCGGCTTTGGCGAGACCGACGACTGGGCTCATGACAAGCGCTATGACATGTATATTGACGCGGCCCATCGAACGGACGCGTATATGCGCCGTCTCTGGGAGCTGCTCCAGTCCATGCCCCAATATGCGGGCAAGACGGCACTCATCGTGACGACCGATCACGGACGGGGTGATACGAAAGAAGACTGGACCGATCATGGCGACAAGATTCCCGATTCGGCGCGTATCTGGACGATTCTCTATGGGCCAGGCATTCCCGCCAGGGGTTTGGTAAAAGATACGCCGACGACGCAATCCCAGGTTGCTGCCACCATCGCGTCCTTGCTGGGCAAAGATTTTCGAGCCGACTTTCCGGCTGCAGCCGCACCCTTGCAGCCGTAAGGGAGTAACGCGTTGGGTCAGACATTGTTTTTTCGTGAGAGACGGCGGTTTTGGGTCGGTCTGGCTATGTGCGCCTGGGCACCGTGGGTTTTCCACGACACCGCCCTGGCTACGCCCCCGGATTCGGAATGGACGTACTATGGGCAGGATGGGGGTGGTGCACGGTACAGCTCGCTGGACCAGATTCGTCGGGAAAACGTGGACCAGTTGGAGCGCGCCTGGACCTATCGAACCGGCGACATTGCCGAGGGGCGGGGGCACTACACGGAATGCACGCCCCTGGTAGTTGACGGCGTGCTCTATGTCATCACACCCTTCTCCCGTCTCATCGCCCTGGACGCCGTCACGGGGGAAGAGCAATTTCGGTTTTCCCCCGAGCCACCACTGAACCTTGGGGAAACCATGGGCGGTGGGCTGGCCAGCCGGGGCATCACCTATTGGGAATCGGGCGATAAAAAGCGGATCTTTCTGCCCGTTCGTGATGGCCGGGTCTATTCCATCGATCTGGCGACCAGAAAACCTGATCCGGAATTCGGCGAAAATGGCTTCCTCGATTATCGAAAGGGCCTGCCCGAAGGGGGCGACTATTTATTCTTGAGTTCGCCACCCACCCTCTGTAACGACGTGCTGTTGCAGCCCTATGGCATCTCTGACACGTCCAGTGAACGCCTTCACTATGTGCCCCTTCGGGCCGTAGACGCCCACACCGGGAAGACGGTCTGGACCTTCGATACTGTGCCTCAGCCGGGGCAATTGGGCTATGACACGTGGGCCCCGGGCAGTGGCGCGGACCGGGCCGGGTGCAATCCCTGGGCTCCTATCAGTGCCGACCTGGAGCGAGGCATTTTCTATGCACCCCTGGGTGCCCCCAACAGCGATAAATATGGTGGCGACCGTATTGGCGACAATCTCTTCGCCAACTGCCTCGTGGCACTCGACGCCAAGACGGGAAAGCGCCTGTGGCACTTTCAGACCGTGCACCACGATATCTGGGACTATGACTTACCGGCCATGCCCATCCTTTTTGAGTTGGATAAAGAGGGCGCGACAATTCCTGCCGTTGCGGCGGTGGGGAAGACCGGTTTCGTTTATGTGTTTAACCGCGTCACGGGCGAAGCAATTTTTCCAATCGAAGAGCGCGCCGTACCGGCCAGCACCGTGCCCGGTGAAGTGGCGTCGCCCACCCAACCCATTCCCACGAAGCCACCGGCCTTCTCACGTCAACGGTTGACCCGCGGCGATCTCCACAGTACGGACCCGGCCACCTTGCCCGCTCTCCAAGAAGAATTCGATACGTATCGGTCCGAAGGCTTGTTCACACCACCCTCGCCCGAGGGCACCATCGTTTTTCCCGGGCAATTGGGCGGGGGTAATTGGTCGGGTGCGTCCATCGCCCCCGGTGGCATGCTCTACATTGCGGCCAACGAGTTGCCTTATGTAACCCAGGTGACGCGCAAGGAAGGCGGTGCCTTTGGTGTTTCGGTGCGGGCCCGGCACTTTCGGGATTCGATGGGTTACCCGGCCATCAAGCCGCCCTGGGGCACGGTGACCAAGCTGGATTTGGCACAGGGGACGCTGGTCTGGCAAAAGCCCTTGGGAAACCACGAAGAACTTGCGCTTGGTGGTGAAGATACGGGGCAGATGAATTTTGGTGGGGGGACGGTGACGGCCGGTGGGCTCTTTATTGTGGCCGCGGCCTTGGACGCCAAACTTCGGGTGTTTGACACAGAGACGGGTTCCCTGCTGGCACACTACGATATCGGGGTCGCGGGGCAGGGCGCACCCATCACCTACAGGGGCCATGATGCCAAGCAATACATCGCCCTGTTTGCGGGCGGTGGCGGAAAAGGCCTAGGGGAAAAAGGGGACTACGTGATGGCCTTTCGTCTTAAATAACAGGTGACCGACGACAGAAGGTGGATTCAATCGTATCATTCACTTCAATTTTCGGCCCATTCAAATTGAACAGAACCTCCAGCGATTTTGCTCTTTCCCTGGATTACATGGTGGACCTGAGACAGGCTGGGGCGTTAGAGTGATGCCTCTGCCGCCAACGGTAATGGAGATTCCATGTCATCTGGCCCACCCAACATCCTCCTGCTCATGACCGACCAGCAGCGCTATGATTCGCTGGGCTGCTATGGGGCCGCATTTGCCCATACGCCAAATCTGGACCGACTTGCCACGTCAGGCGTCCTCTTTGAGCACTGCTACGCCAATAACCCGATCTGCACCCCTTCGCGCGCGAGCCTGATGACGGGTAAACATATCCTCGACCATGGGGTGTGTCAGCTCAACGATCACTTGTCCCCGGAAGAAGTGCTTTTTCCCGCGCGGCTCCGCGACCTGGGCTACCACACCGCCCTCTTCGGTAAACTTCATGTAGCGGCAGGCGCGACGGAGAGCCAAAGTCGCCATCCCAACGATGGCTTCGATATATACGAGCTCTGCAACGAAGGGTCTGCCCATATGGATGCCCCCCACCAGGCCTATGCGCGCTGGCTGGAGGAACGGGACCCGGCGTTTTACGCCCGCCTGAAGACCGAGGGCCGGGGCGTGACCCACGTGCCCAACCATCTCCACATGTCCCATTGGGCTGCCGAGCGGAGCATTGCCTTCCTCGAAAAAGAGCGAGACAAAGATAAACCCTTTTTCTGCATGATGAGTGTCTTCGAACCCCACAATCCCTATGAGCATTATCCGAAGGAAATGGGGGGACTGGTGGATCGTGATGCTATCCCATCGCCGACAGCGCGCGGTGACGGCCCGGAACCCGCGGACATCGACCGGGAGCGTCACGAAAATTACTATGCCGATTTTGATACGCTCTCATCAGACGACATCGCCACCATGCGCCATGGCTACCACGCCTCGGTGGCCTATGGCGATCTGGAGTTTGGTCGGGTTCTGAAGCGCCTGGAGACACTGGGTCTTGCGGAAAATACGCTGGTGATTTTTACCAGCGATCATGGCGACATGCTGGGCGACCACGATTTGCTGGTGAAAGGGGCTTTCTTCTACGAACCCAATGTGCGCGTGCCATTGCTCATGCGCTGGCCACAGGGTATCGAAGGCGGGCGGTCCGTGCCGGGGCCGGTCCAATTGCATGACCTGGCCGCCACCATCCTCCATGCAGCAGGAATTGCCGACGCCACCGTCACGGCGGCAATGCCCGACGCCCGAGACCTGCTCCCGATGGCCAGGGGGGACGTAGATGAGGTTCATGACGGGGTGTTCTGTTGCTACCGAAATTCGGGCATGTGCGCTGGACATAGTGACTGGGATCCGCCAATTAACGCGACGATGATCCGGCGTGGACGCTACAAACTGAACCTTTGGCACGATTCGGGGGCGGGGGAGCTGTTCGACTTGGAGCGGGATTCCATGGAGCAGGATAATCTGTGGGAAGTAACTGAAATGAAAGAGCTTAGGGATTATATGGTGGCGCAATTGGACGGCTGGTTGGCCCGAAAATCTCTTTGACACGGGAACGTTGTGTGGTACAATGTTGTTGAAGATTTCAACAAAGGAGGATGCGACAATGTCCACCATGAATTTCAGTGTGCCGGAAAAGGTGAAGGAAGAGTTCAACGAATACTTCGCCGGCGAAAATAAAAGCGCCATATTGACAAAGATGATAGAAGCAGCCATCAACGAGAAGAAAATACAGGCCAGGCGGGCCAAAGCGATGGACGCCATTCTGGAGTTCAGAAAAACCGCCAAACCTATCTCTGATGAAGAGATATACCAGATCCGGCAGGAAATTCGTGAATGAAATGTGTGCTGGATGCGAGCGTTATCGTCAAGTGGTTTCTTGACGATGACCCCGAGGAAAAACACATAAAGGAAGCGAAGGAAGTTTTTGACCGGGTTCAACAGGGTGAAGACGAGGTGGTGCAGCCCGTTCATTGGCGCGTTGAAGTTCTGTCCGTCATCGTTCGCAAGGAGCCGGGGAAGGTGGAGGAAGCGATCAAGCTACTCGATCTTTTGGCCTTTTCCGTGATGGATAACTGGGAATTGCATATCCGTGCGGCCCAACTCTCGCAGCGCTACAACCATCACCTTTTCGATACGCTCTACCACGCCGTGGCCCTGGAATCGGGGGCCCGTCTGGTAACAGCCGATAGGAAGTATGCCCGCAAGGCCATGGGTGAAGGGGCGATGGAGTTATTGGGGTGACCGATTGGCCTGGGGGCCCCACGGGGTGTCTTGCTACGGCAAAACAGAGGAGGGACTCGTGAAGAACAAAAAGTGGCTTGCCCTGCCGGTACTTATCATTGCGGTTGTTGGCCAATATATAGTTGGCGGCCCGAACCCAAAAGTTAGCTACCGGGATGACCGGTCGGCGGGAACCTCTTCGATTCCGCGAGAACAGCCCACAGCGGTCGTCGCCCAGGATAACGGTGCCGAGGTGCTTCGTGCCCTCCGAAATCGGCAGAGCGGTGTTCCAGTCAGCGGCTCGGCGGCCGTCAGTCGTATCCTCCCTGATGACAACGAGGGCAGCCGCCACCAGAAGTTCATTTTGCGATTTACTACCGGGAATACGTTGCTCATCGCCCACAATATCGATCTGGCACCCCGGATTGGCGGCCTGCGCGAGGGCGATGTGGTGGAATTCTACGGCGTCTATGAATGGAACGAAAAGGGCGGGGTGGTGCACTGGACCCACCGCGATCCCAGCGGGCGCCATACGGGGGGCTGGTTGCGACACAATGGGCAGACCTATCGGTAAAGGCAGGAAATAGGGCCATTGTGCGCAGAGCTCAAGTACCTATCCGACTGTTTTCAATATAATCTCAAAGCAGCTCGACGTCGCTAAGATGAAAGTCCGTCGTCTGGCCTGGGAGCGCAGCCGGCCCGGCTGCATAGGGCTGCAAGCCCATCGCCTCGTGCAACAACGTTACACGGAATCAGGTGAGCGACCCACCTGCGGCGCGTCTCCGACTAGCGATTGCCGCTCAGGTCACCCGTATCGCGCAACACGCTTCCCGCCGTATACCAATTCGATGTGTGCGCATTGTAGAATGACCACGTGTGGATTGGGGCGCGGTCACTACCGATACGCCAGGCCGAAACCCCACACCCTACACGCAACCCTTCGCGCCGAAGACCCCAGCTATAGTCAGTCAATAAAAGGAATTGCTCCGTGCTCAAATTACGTGCCACCATCCTCGCCTCCTTACTGACCCTGTTGGCGTGCACCCCGCTTGTTGCCGATGAACGGACCTTCGAAAGCATCCCGAAAATCGATGCCCATGCCCATATGTATGCGCCCTTACCCGAACTCGCTGCCTTGTTGGAACGACTCAATTTCAAAGTCATCAATATTTGCGATGGCGGCAATGACCCCGATCTCTTCGTGAAGAAACGGGACTGGGTACAAGCCCAACACGAAAAATGGCCATTGCGCTATGCCTTTTGTCCCTCCTTCGATTTGACCCACCGCTACGACACCGACTACACCAAACAGGTCACGGACTACTTCGATGAGGCCTTCGCTTCGGGGGCGGTCATGATTAAGCTTTACAAGGAAGTGGGCCTCGAAATAAAAGATCCCGCAGGCAACTTTGTCATGCCCGATGACCCGATTTTCGACCCCATCTATGACTACCTGGCGACCCACGGCCGCCCCCTGTTGGCCCATCTGGCGGAACCCCGTGCCGCCTGGCTGCCCCTCGATCCCGAGAGCGTACACTACGGCTACTATTCCCGCCACCCCGAATGGCACTTCTACCAGCGTACGGATATTCCCGATTGGGAACGAATCATTGATGCGCGGAGTCACGTCCTGGAAAAGCACCCGACGCTGACCCTCATCGGTGCCCACCTGGGGAGCATGGCCTACGACGTGGCCTTGCTGGGCGAATACCTCGATAAGTATCCCAACTTTTACGTGGACATTGCCGCCCGAACGGGGGACCTGAGTCGTCAGCCATCGGAAAAAGTACGGGAGTTTTTTGTGACGTACCAGGACCGCGTCCTCTACGGATCAGACATAGAATACGACGTGTCGGAAGACGGTACCTATTCGGAAAAAGCGGTGGCGAAGATGGTGGCCGGTGCGGAGAAGCATTACCGCATGACCTGGCAATACTATGCCGGTGCGGGTTCCGTTACCATAAAAGACAGGGAAACAGAATGTCTGAACCTGCCGCAGGAAGTCGTAGATAAGTTTTTCTACGGGAACGCGAAACGGCTCATACCGGGACTCTAACTGCGACAACGTGGAGCCTTCCCTAAGTACAGGTAGGCCTCGCCACTTTTTTGGGCCAGGGAAATAAAGGAAATGGAATGAAAATCATCCAAATCGTAGTTCTTATTTTGTGTGTCAGTGTGTCTACCTGGGCCTTCGAAGTGGGAGAGCCCCTAAGCGTACTGCGCTACGGCCCGGTAAATGACCAGGTGGTGGATGCCGTCACCCCCGGCGGACTGGTCCAGACCGAATCCGGTGATCTCATTACGACGTTCACGGACAAAGGGGATTCGGCGGCCGGGTCGAAGTGCTACTTCGTCCGCTCATCCGACAAAGGAAAGACCTGGTCCGCACCCTATTTCGTGGTTGAGCCCAAGACCCCGGAAGAGGGCGTATTTACGGGCCTCACTTCCCTCCCTGATGGGCGGGTCTTCATGACGCTCATGCGCATTGGTCACACGGACACAAGCCGTAAGAGTGTCTTCGGGGCCCGGGAAACGACGGTAGAATTGAAGGTCAGCGATGACAACGGAACGACCTTTTCCTCCCTTGGATTTCTCGATACGCCACCCGGCGCCCTGACTTCCGTGATGGGCACCGTATACACGCTGCAGAACGGCGATTTGATCCTTCCGGCCTATAGCTACACGAGCCAGCCCCGGCAGCATCCCGGCTACCAGTATGGTTCGGGATTCTATCGTAGTCTCGATGGCGGTGCCCACTGGGGGCCCATGGAAGTCGTATTCACTGATCCACCCAGCGAAAGCGAAACACGCCAGGGCTTCAATGAGTCTGCCTTCGTCGTCCGCGACGATGGGGTGATCATCGCCTACGCCCGGGTGGACGTCCATCGGGGCGATGACTTCAAAGAAAATCGCATGTGGCGTAGCCAGTCCGTTGATAGTGGTGTCACTTGGACCATCCCGGAAGAGACGGAAATCGTCGGTATTTTTCCCGCCATCCTCACCCTGCCGTCGGGCGAATTTGTCATGGCCTGCGGACTGCGCGATTCGAAAGTCATGCGCCGCACCACCTCGCTGCTGACCAGTCAGAACGGTATCGATTGGGTCTATCGGGGCCATCCCTACTACTCGCGGACGAATGGCCGGCCCGCCAACTCGGCCACCGGCGGTTCTCAGGCCATGGTATCCATGGGCGGAAACGAGATCTACCTGGTTTTCTACGCCCACGACCCCGCGCTACCCGGTCGGGACAAGACCTATGTGGATGGGTGCCTGCTGGCGCTGTAAGTGAACTTGTAAACCGTAACGTTATGGTTTATGCTTTATCTATGGATTATAGCGCGTTGAGCGAGAAAAAGAGGCGACTGGATGGCTTTCGCCCGTTGCCCGTTGCCCTGGTGGACAACCTGGATGCCTGGTTTCGTGTGGAGCTTACCTACACGAGCAATGCCATCGAGGGGAACACCCTTACCCGTAGGGAAACGGCCCTTGTGGTGGAGAAGGGGCTAACGGTTGGTGGGAAGACTCTGGTCGAACATCTTGAGGCCAGCAATCACGCCAAGGCAATCGACTGGATCTATGGCCAGACAAGCCGCCGTCCCGAGCAACTTGTTGAACAAGATATTCTGGGGCTTCACGCAATCGTACTCAAGGCGATTGATGATACGAATGCGGGGCGCTATAGAAATGTTGCCGTGCGAATAGCGGGTTCCCCGGTCGTGTTGCCGAATCCTGCCAAAGTGCCCGAGCTTATGAAAATGTTTCAAGATTGGCTGTCAACGTCGGGCGATCTCCATCCGGTGGCCCGAGCGGCGGAAGCCCACTACCGCCTCGTAACCATTCACCCCTTTGTCGATGGCAATGGTCGCGCTGCACGGTTGCTGATGAATCTAATCCTGTTGATGGACGGGTATCCACCGGCCTTGATACGCAAACGTGACCGGCTGGCCTACATCGCTTCCCTGGAAAAGGCCCAGCTCGGCGGTTCATCCGAAGCGTACCTCAAGCTCATCGCGAAAGCGGTCGACCGGACCCTGGACATTTATTTGAGTGCAGCTCGCGGTGATTCACATGAATCCAGGGGCGAGGCAAAACTGCTTAAGATAGGGGCCTTGGCCCGACAGGCCGGGGTGGCCAATTCGACCATCCGGCATTGGACAAAGGAAGGCTTGCTGGACGTGGCCGAAGTTACGGAAGCGGGCTATCAACTTTACGCGTCCGACCTGCTTGAACGTATTGTTCGTATTCGAGCGCTCCAGGAGCAACGCTACACCCTGTTGGAAATCAAAAAGGCCCTCGACGGGTGACTTCGCGCAAGAAATTCTTTGCTTGTTCCGCGTTTCACTTGTAGACTGTCCTCAAACGGTGGAGATGGCTCTTCCGGATAGTAGAAAAGGGAGAAGAATAAGATGTACATGAGAAAAGTCCCCATCATGCTGTTGGTCCTGATATTTCTGGGCGGCATTGCCCATGGCGCGGAACATCCCGCCACGGACGAAGGATTCGTTCCCCTGTTTAACGGGAAAGATCTCACGGGCTGGAAAACTACGGGAAACTGGGTGGTGGAGGAAGACGGCACGACGACCCTTATGCCCCGCCCGGGTGAAGAAGGCTGGCAGCGATTCGACGCCTATATCATGACCGAGCGCACCTACAAAGACTTTGTCCTCGATCTGGAGTTCAAGATTTTGGCGGAAGGGAATTCAGGCGCCTTCTTTCGGGTCGGCGATCCTCTGGAGCCCGTGAAGACAGGGATTGAGGTTCAAATACTAGATACCTATGGCCTGGAGAATCCCGGCCACCACGATTGTGGCGGCGTTATCGGCACCGCTGGCCCGACAAAGAACATGGCCAAGCCCGCAGGCGAGTGGAACCGTTACACCATCACCTGCCAGGGAAGTCATCTCACCGTGGTGTTAAACGGCGAGCAGATCATCGATATTCAGCTCGATGAAGGGGCCATGAAAGACCGTCCACTTGAAGGGCACATCGGCTTCCAGGACGAAGCCAAACGCGTGTGGTACCGGAATGTGAAGATTAAGGAGTTGGGTGAGGCGGGGAAGTAATACGCGGCGGGGTTGCTGCCTTCTTCGTTGAATCGCTTCCGTGTTCCGAAAAATTCTATGTTGGGATGACATGATCGAAGAAAAGACCATAGCATTTTGAGGTAATTAAGGTGCGCGTTGCATTGAGCATTGATGACGAACTCTTGGATCAGGTTGTGGCGTATACGGAATCTTCTAATCGATCGGAGGCCGTGCGTATCGCCCTTAACGCCTATGTTCGTCGGCAGAAGATTGAGCAGATTCTTGCAATGCGAGGGACCATGGAATTTGATGGTGACGTAGAGGAATTACGGGCACTGGAAACGGGGCATGGGTGAGCAACGGCGATTGTACGGTGTTGGCGGTTAAAAGTTCTGATTCTAAGGTGGTCTGGTTATCGGTAGCTCAACCAGAAATTACTTCAATATCGCCTTGAGGGCGAAGATAGAGGGGCACGATGTTCACACACATTGAAAGCGTAGCATCGAAATCTTTGTTAGGATTTTTGCTGATTATGCTCCCTGCCATGTTCGCCTTTCTGGGGGTGGCTGCTGTCCTTATGTGGTACACAGGCGTGACGGATCAAGAAGCGCTATCCATTGTATGTGGTTTGGCACTCCTCGTTGTTGCTATGTGTTTCTTGGTGAATTGGATCAGGAACCGTCGTGCTGCGGGGTCGGTACTTGTTTCCTATGGGGCGCGACACAAGAGGATACATAATATATTGCTGGTGGTGATCGTGGCCGTTTTCTTTATCCTGAACCTGAGCCACTTGCTGACCGCTGAACTGACAATCTCTGATATGGCGGACTACGCTGAAACATTAATGATTTTCTCTATCATCCTCATGTCGTCGTATTCAAGTAGCGCGCGTATCCAGCTTTGCCAGAATGGTATTTTGGGGTCCGATACGTTTTTAAAGTGGCACGACATTGTCTCCTATGGATGGGCTGGTGAATCCGAATGTGTATTGCAGATATATTCACCCTTCAATCGCGGCCTCTCGATGTGGGACGGGCTGGAGGTGCCGCCTGAATTTAAGGAAATTATTGAGCAGCAATTACAGGCGGGGCGGACAACGTCCTGAGAATTGTGTGTCGTAAAAACTATATAGTCAGAAAGGGCGACGGAGTGAAATTGCAACAGCGCTGCCAAAGCTACTGCGCAATTCGCCTCTCGAATATAGTGTATTCCGAGCTCAAGGCACCCGAACTCGCTCGAACCCGTCTGGGACGGATTGGATCGAGATCGGGTGGCACGCCGGGGAGTATTTTGTGGTACGGCACCGTGTTCCTTGTCCTTGGTGCGCGGAGTTTCGAGACCGATAATACGTCGTCCAGGGTGCCACCTATACAGACGTGAGGGACGAACGGCTTTATGGGTGCAGTGTCGGGGCAGTGCGCGGTATCCGACAAGAATAAATCAGGCCCCCGCCAAAGGTTTTCAGCGGGGGCCTGTGTTGCATTTTAACGTTGATGTTGTTGGTTGACGAGCCGACTTACTTTGCCGTTTTCACCAATACCATCAGCGTGCCACTGGTCCATTTCTGGGCGCTCTTAGAAAAGGTCCAGTCGGGATTGCCTTCGGGATTGTTGCCGATACCCACGTCGGCATCACGGCCCGCGCGGAAGTTGTTGAAGGCCAGCAGGGTAGTCTTGTTTGCCACATCGTGGATTTGCAGACTGCCGTAGCCCGGCGCGGTCTCGTTCGCAAAGGTGTCATCGAAGTCGTATTTGTCTGCTTTGGCACCCGGGAGGTTGCGACCCGCTTCGGGCCCATAGTTACAGGCCCAGAACTCGATGGCACCAACGGCGATTGGGCTCGCGGCCAAGCCTTTTACACTCGACTTTACGATCAGATTTTTCACATCCTGCTGGAAGGCTGCACCCTTGTCAGGCATGGGCGCACCGAGCCGAGTGATTTCCTGGGTAAACGGATCCATCTCCACGTAGACCCACTGCGTGTTTTCATCGGCGTCTACCAGGTGGAGGAAATAAGCCACGCGCTCAATGGTCTTGGCCCCAAACACGGCATGCTGGTCCACGTCATACTGAATCCGGCTATCGGGTGCGACCGGGTTGGTCGGGTCAAAGGCATAGACCAGTTCAAACTCGGCGGCTTCGGGCACGTGATGGCGCAGTGCACCCTCAATGGGCACACTACCGGCACGGAACGCGGAGGCCGGCAGGCCCGCTTCGTTCATCAGATTGGGCTCGGCAATGTGGTCCCACGCAAAGCGCACGGCCACCGGTGTATCGACGCCTTCTGCGGTCAACGTTAGCGTCGCGCCGTCGATTGCCGCCGTCGCATCGTGATAGACGCCATCGGGACCACACAGGGTAAACCAGGTGGGCGGATTGCCGTCGCGGGTCTGGAGGGATTCGGCGTAGTTAAAGAAGATACGCATGGTATTCCCGGTCACCTCAAAGCGATCAAAGCGGGGGCTCTCGGCCTTTACGTCTTTACCGTAGGTATCTTTCAGCGCCAACAGGGCGAGTCGTTTGCCCACGTCATTCTTGTTGGTCGGGTGAATGTTTTTGATGTTACCGATGTCGTTGATGACGGCCATGCCCGTGTGGGGAAGGGCCAACGTGGCCGTCTGGGCCTCCCAGATTTCGGGAAGGGCTCGGGGCGAATTGCCATAGTCAAAGGGTGCCAGTTGCACGAAGTAGCAGGCGAGGTCGTCCTGTTTCCAACGTCCACGCCAGCCGTTAATGAGGGCTTCCATCTTGTCGCGATAGAGCATGCCTTCACCGCGATTGGATTCACCCTGATACCAGATGAAGCCCCGGTTGGTGTAGGGCACGAGGGGGTTCACCATGGCGTTGAACAGCGCCGTGGGCGATTGGCGATCGGTCAACACTGACTTCGAGGCGATAGTCGGCAGGGAGGGAGCGAATTCACCACCCGCCAGCGCCTGTTGGGCATTGGGAATCCAGGCTTCCACCTCGGCAATGGCCTTTTGCAACGCAGCCTGGTATTCCGGACCGTTGGGCGTGTTTTCACGAACCAGTTTGTCGATGTCTGAAAGTGCGGGGAGCTTGCCGAAGGCTTCCGGCGGGGTCCAGGGCTCAATGCGCGTGCCGCCCCAACTCGTGTTGATGACACCCACGGGCACGCCAAGATCGGCCTGAAGGTGTTTCGCGAAATAGTAGCTTACGGCTGAAAAGCCCGCACCGTTGTAGCAATTAACCATGGATTCGCTGGAACACGCCGCCCAGGGTGTCAAGGCCCGGAGATCGTCGAGGGGCGTGGCGCTGACCTCGCGATAGACCATGGCGAAGCGAATGTTGTCATTGGCGCATTGGGCCACTTCCGCTTCCCAGTCATCCGTCTGTTTGATGCTCCATTGCATGTTGGATTGGCCCGAAGCCAGCCACACTTCACCGATAAGAATGTCCTCGAGGGTGATGGTGCTGTCCTTCGACGAGACACGCAACGCGTAGGGGCCACCTGCGTTCATGGACGGAAGGGCGAGGGACCAACTGCCATCCTCGGCAATCGTGCCCGTAGTCATCCCGTTGCCGAGTGTGGCGGTCACTTGCTGGCCTGCTTCGCCCCAGCCCCAGACGGCGATGGGCGCTTTTTGTTGCAAGACGGCGTGGTCCGCAAAAATGGCAGGGAGCTTGAGCTCGGCAGCGACGAGCTGGGTGCTGAAAAGCAGCGCAGCCGCTACCCCCAGCGTAATACGACGTAATGCGTGTGTTGTTCGTAAATTCATCCGACAGATCCTTATTGGTGTTGCCCAAACCGCCGCCCCTCTGGTGTACACAGGGTCATGCGAAGCAGCGGCAAAGAGCTTGATTAAAGCAGACCGAGGGCTCTGAATCAATGGGAGGGGATAGCGTGCAAAGCTCATCTGCGGTTTCAGAACCGAAAAGATTCATGTAGCGCCAAAGTGGGTTAGCCTTCCAGGCTGACACAAGGTGAGTACGAGTTCAGGCAAGCGCGTCGGCCATGGATGACGCGCCCGGCGCGAACAGGCGGCGACGGGAGTTTGTTTAGCTGGATCGCGCGTTAGGGCGTGAAACGCTCCCGAAGCCAATCCATAGCGGCCTATGAAATGCGTGGTCGCGCCATGTCAGCCTGGAAGGCTAACCCACTTTGGCGTTTGTCGTATTCCCAGGCTTTCGAAATAGTTGAACTCAAGCCAGTTCTCTCCAAGTGGCAAGCAACAGGGGGGAATGCCCAACTCCCTTATGGAGTTCATGTTCCACATCCCACAGAGTGAAAATTAAGTGGTTCTGCATTTTCGCCCCGCCTCGCCTATCTCTTGCCTTCAATCCGTTTCGCTTCCCGCTCCAACGCCGCCATTTCGTCCTGCGCGGCTTCCTCCGCCAACCGCCGCGCATTGAAACGCTCGTATTCTCCTTCCGCCTGCTCTTTGGCGAGGGCGGCGGAGATGTTACCGGCATTGTCGAGGATTTCGCGGTCGTTGAACTGGAGGAAGGCGTCGAGTTTAGTTTTCCAGTCCGCCATGGTCACCGGCTGATTTCGTTGGGCCTGGTCCTCGGCGAAATCGAGGTACATAGTCACAATGCGGTTGAGGCCTTTGATTTCTTCTTCGGTCAGGTAGTTTTTGGCTGTAGCGACATCGCCCTAGCGGACCTTGGCACCCTTAAAGGTTGTAAGGCCCATATCGGGCTTGTCGGCCGCGATGAGCTCGGCGGCGGTGCGCCCATGGGTGGCCCAGTGGAGCTTGTTCTGCACGGTTTTGAAAAAGAGCTTGGCCTGGTCGGAGGCGGGCTCATAGTCGATGGCCAGGGTGTAGATTTCCTGGATCTTTCGATAAAAGCGCTTCTCCGAGGCCCGGATGTCGCGGATACGTTCGAGGAGTTCATCGAAATAGTCCGCCCCGAGGTTGCGCCCCTCCCTGAGGCGCTCATCGTCCATGGCGAAGCCCTTGACCAGGTAGTCCCGGAGGCGTTCCGTTGCCCAGCGCCGGAACTGGGTGCCCCGGTGGGACCGGACCCGGTAGCCCACGGCGATGATGACATCGAGGTTGTAGTGGTTTATGGCACGTTGAACCTGTCGAGAACCCTCGGTTTGAACTGTCAAGTATTCCTTGACAGTTGCCGCCTCGACGAGTTCCCCCTCTTCGTAGATATTCTTGATATGGAGACTTATGTTCTGCTTTGAACTTTGAAACAGTTTCACCAACTGCGCCTGGCTCAGCCAGACGGTCTCGTCTTCCAGCCGGACGTCGATGCGCGTACGGCCCCCTTCGGGCTGATAGATCAGGATTTGTGAATCTGGTTCGGGCACGGCTGTATTCCTCGAGTAACGAAAACAATATTTGTCTATTTTGAACGGTGGTTAATTCAAAGTGCAAACAACAGGGGGTTGGGCATACTTGCCCGACACAAGGTACACGAGGGTCCCAAAGAGATTCTGAGTCATGCAAAAGTCATGCGGTTTCGAAAAAAACAACGTGTTGCTCACGTCATACGTCGCTCTTGTGTCGGGCAAGTATGCCCAACCCCCTGTTAAAAACGTGGGCAACCCACTGTGGTGAATTGCCCGCGTGACGTTTATAGCTATCGCTGATTCTTACAACTCCGGATACTTGCCCGACACAACGGTGTCGTCTGACGTGCTCAGGCCCCTGATGCTGTATCGAATCTTAATGACATTTCCATGGCCCAAATAGTCTTTCGGACCCTCGTGTACCTTGTGTCGGGCAAGTATGCCCAACTCCCTGTGAAAAACGCGGGCGACCCACCGTGGTGAATCGCCCGCGTGACATTTATAACGATCGCTGAATTCTACAGTCCCAGATACTTATCCGTCACGGCACCCTCAGAGGCGGACGCAACAAGCTTGGCATACTTCGCCAGCACGCCGGTCTTGTAGCGGGCTTCGGGGGCTTTCCAGGCGGCGCGGCGTTTGGCGATTTCCGCCTCGTCGATGCCGAGGTTGATGGTGTGGGCAACGGCGTCGATGGTGATGGCGTCCCCGTCCTGGATGAGGGCGATGAGGCCCCCTTCCTGGGCTTCGGGGGTGATGTGGCCTACCACGAAACCGTGACTACCGCCGGAGAAACGTCCGTCGGTGATGAGGGCGACATCGCTGCCGAGTCCCTTACCCATGACGGCCGCCGTGGGTGCGAGCATCTCGCGCATGCCGGGTCCGCCTTTGGGCCCTTCATAGCGGATGACGATGACGTGACCCTTTTGGATGGTGCCGTCGAGGATGCACTTGAGGGCGGCCTCTTCGGAGTCATAGCAGCGGGCTTCGCCGGTGAAGCTGGTGCCTTCGTTGCCGGAGATCTTCGCAACAGCGCCGGTCTCGGCCAGGTTGCCATAGAGGACGACGAGGTGGCCTTCGGCCTTCTTGGGATTGTCGAAAGAGCGGACCACGTCCTGGCCTTCGGGGTAGGTGCCGACATTGGCGAGGTTTTCCGCCAGGGTCTTGCCCGTAACCGTGAGGCAATCGCCGTGGAGGAGGCCCTTGTCGAGGAGCATCTTCATAAGGGGGGGCAGGCCACCGATTTTGACGAGCTCATTCATGACGTACTTGCCGCTGGGCTTGAGGTCCGCCAACACGGGGCACTTCTGGCCGACGCGGGTGAAGTCGTCGATGTTCAAGTCGACTTCTGCGGTGTGGGCCATGGCGAGGAGGTGGAGGACGGCGTTGGTGGAGCCGCCGAGGGCCGTGACCACGGTGATGGCGTTTTCAAAGGCCTTCTTCGTGAGGATGTCCCGGGGGCGGATGTTGTTCTTAATGCAGTGGAGGACGGCCGCACCGGCTTCGCGGCAATCTTCGGCTTTCTCTTTGGAGATAGCGGCCTGGGCGGAGCTGTTGGGCAGACTGAGGCCCAGGGCTTCGATGGCGGAAGCCATGGTGTTGGCCGTGTACATGCCGCCACAGGAACCGGCACCGGGGATGGCGCAGGATTCGATGGCCTTGAGACCCGCATCGTCGAGGCGGCCATTGGCGTGTTCGCCCACGGCTTCAAAGACGGAAACGATGTCGACGGGTTTGCCATTGTGATCGCCCGGCATGATGGTGCCGCCATAGACGAAGACGGAAGGCCGGTTGAGGCGGGCCATGGCCATGACGCAGCCGGGCATGTTTTTGTCGCAACCGCCGATGGCGACGAAGCCGTCGAGGTTTTCACAGGCGATAACCGTCTCGATGGAATCGGCAATGACCTCGCGGGAGACGAGGGAATACTTCATGCCCTCGGTGCCCATGGAGATACCGTCCGAGATGGTGATGGTGTTGAAGATGATGCCCTTGCCGCCGGCCTTGTTCACGCCCAGCTCGGCTTCCCGCGCCAGCACGTCGATGTGCATGTTGCAGGGGGTGACCATGCTCCACGTGGAGGCCACGCCGATCATGTTCTTCTTGAAGTCTTCATCGCCAAAGCCTACGGCCCGCAGCATGGAGCGGCTCGGGGCCCGTTCGGGGGATTCAGAAATCTGTTTTGAAAATTGACGATCCGCGTCAGGCGTATTGCCGCCGGTGGGTGCCATGGGTGCTCTCCTTTATTCATGTCCTGAAAATAGAAAAATGGGCGTGTCCGAGAAGACACGGTCTATGCGCATTTGAGGGAAACAGGGATTATAGCAGTTGACAATTGATAGTTGATAATTGACGGAAAACGAATGTTGAATAGTGAATTGAGAATAGTGAATTTTTTAATGGTGTGGGTGTGCGAGGTTGGGGTCGAGTTTTTTTGGCTGATGGGCAAATAGTGCTGATGAGTTATACGATATTTCAAGTGCCGGAGGTAAAAGGATGACTCGATGGGTTCTTGCGAATCATATCGTCACGCGACTTTTTCCAAACAAAACGACTAACCATGGACGTGCCGCGCGATCTGGTACTCCAGTTCGTGCGTAAGGGCTGTGGGACGTTGTTCGGGCCTGTGTAGTTTTGGGAAGTCTTCAAGAGGTTATCGGGAATAGAGCATTGTGCTTGGCCTTGGCCTTGGTGTAGAGATGTAGTCGTATCTCCCAATCCGCGCACGAATCCTCCAACGGCGCATCTTCGACCGGAAATAACGAATCGCGCGGCACGATTGGTCGTTTCAGTTTTTTTTGGGGGAGTGAGTCTTTGTCGGCGCCCATTAATTGCCCATGAACCTTTTTGGGGCCTCATTGGTCCCATAAGGCCCATAAGTCCCATCAACTGCACCATGGGGTGGCCCTTTGCTATCATGTCCGTCAAATCTATGGAGACTACAAGACCATGTCAGACAACACAAAGCAAATTGTCTACGCCTATTGGCGGGGCTGGCAGACCAAAGACTTCACGGCCATGCGGGCGGCATTGGCCGATGACGTGGTGGCCGATGCGTCCCTCTTTCGTGTCGAAGGGGCCGACCGCTTCGTCGCCATGTGCGCGGCAGGTCCGGCCTGGCGCGATGTGGTCATGGTGGACGAGCTTTACACCGACGACCAGGCTGCCATCCTCTACGAAGGCATCAACACAGCCAACGAACAACGCATGCGCGTGGCGGAACTCATTCGACTCAAGGGGGATAAGATTACAGAGATTCAATCCTGTCTGAGCCCCCTGACCATGTTGCAGGGGGCCGTAAAGAAATAGAGGTGATACGTTGGTAGGCTCTGCAAAGTCAGGGTCTCAGGAAGAGGGTGCCACCTATACGGACGCGAGGCACGAGCGGCCTTATGGGTGAACCTTTAATTGAGAGCCATTAGCACCAAGTAGGTGTCCGTGATGTGATGGGTTCCCGCACCCACAAGCTTGCCGGAAACCGGCGGCGCGTGTAGGTGGCACCCATCAACGCGTTACCGGGCATCCCATCACCGCACAAAACGGAGAAGTAAGAAAAATGTCGAGACAAACAATTGGTAGTGTGTTCAAATTGGCTACGGCGATTGTTGCCATTTGGGTGTTCGCGAGTGCCACTACATCAGTCGCCGAGGTCACGGAATCCACCCAGTTTGGGGCCAAACGACTCGATTTCACCGTGGGGGAGACGGCGGGCTTTGTTATCGTGCCTCCCGTGCTGAAACACGATAGCGAACAGCCCTGGCTCTGGTACGCGCCGACCTTCATTGGTCACCTGCCCGACCCGAGTCACGCTTTCTATTTCGAACCGCTCCTTGAAGCCGGATTTTTCATCGCGGGCGTCGACGTGGGGGAGTCTTACGGCAGCCCCAAGGGCACGGCCCAGTATCAGACTTTCTACGAACACATCGTCAAGACCTATGGCCTTTCACCCAAGGCAACCCTGCTGCCCCAGAGTCGGGGCGGGCTCATGCTCTACAACTGGGCGGCGGAACATCCCGATTCGGTAGCGGGCATCGCGGGCATCTACACCGTGTGCAATCTGGCAAGCTATCCGGGCTTGGGGAATGCCGCACCGGCCTTTGAGTTCACTACCGAGCAACTCGCAGCGGATTTGACGAAGTACAATCCCATTGACCGCACGGCCCCGTTGGTCGCAGCGAAAGTGCCCATCTTCCACATTCACGGCGACTCCGATACGGTCGTCCCCAATGAAGACAATGCGGGCGAGCTAGTGAAGCGTTACAAAACGGCGGGTGGTGAGGCGGCCATAAAGGTGGTGCCCGGCAAGGGCCATGAGGTTTGCGACGAGTTTTTCAGGGATGGGGAATTCTTGGCCTTTATCTTAATGCACGGTCGAAATTAGCGGCCTGGCTGTTTTTTTCGATCTACTCTTCTGCTTCGTTCGCGGGACTGTCATCCATGTCGCCTCCGGCGGGATGGAGACTGTACCGGCAGTACATCACGACCCGGTATCCGGCTCCCGACCTTCGGGCCATCACCTACTGCCGGTACAGCCTCGCACCGCGAACAACCCCTTGTTGGGCACGTTTTCTTGTTCAGGGCGCACTCACTCCGCAACGTTTTCGTGGTGTCTGGTGCGAAGGCAGTCCCCTGATTACTCCGCCACCAGTTTCGTGGCTATCGCTTCGGCGGGCTTCAAATAGGTGTCCATCCAAGCATACATAAGGGCCCGGGATTCGTGGGGAACGCTGTGCCCCCGACCGTGGGTGTAGAAGGCATAGTTTTCCGGCGCACCGATGAGGTTATAGAAATTGGCGATTTCCAGCATCATGAGCACCCGTTGTTTCTGGGTGCCCGGGTTGCCATCATTCAGCGCGACAATCTGCAACATGGGACGGGGTGCCGTCAAAGCCACCATATGGTGAAAATCGATAGGCGGCAATTCGTTGTTGAGCATACCGGGGCGAAGGTGTTTGAAATACACATACCAATGGTCCCGCGCCCAATTGACCACGCCCGGATCGTGGCGAAAGGAAGGGGCCGCGCAATTCGAGGCCGCCGCTTCTATACGTTCATCGTAGGCCGCCAGGAAGATGGACCCATGTCCGCCAAGGGAATGGCCCAACACCCCGATGTGCTCCGTGTCGACTTCTTCGAGGGTTTCCAACACGTCGATGGCAATGCTGTGCTCATAGGTGAACTTGCCCACGGCGGTCCACTCGGGGTGCTTCTCATAAAAGGCCGTGGTGTCATACGGGCCCTTCGGGGGGATGCGGTGGCCCGACACAAAGTGTTCCGGCGCGATGACCACATAGCCCCGACGACAGAGGTGGTCCAGATAGGCTTTGTCGGGGTTGTCCTCGAGGCCCGCAGCGCGACGGGCACCTTGCTTATACGTTCCCGCCAGGGCGACCACGGCGGGGAGCTTGCCGTTGCGTTCCAGGGGGATTCCGATGTAGGCGTGGGCCCGTTCATCGGCTTCCACGGCATAACTGACTAGCTTGCGGGTGTAGATACCTTCGACGTCCACCGTCTCGTGTACCTGCAGATCGAGTGGCGGCCGTTCGGGCTTGTATTGATCGCGGAGGAGATCGAGAAAGGCCTGCTTGATCTCAGGGCGACGGGCCTCCCAGTCTTCTTTAGACGTGATCCCATCGGTGAGGTCAGTCCAGCTGGATTCGATGGGAGGGACTTCCATGAGGGGATTGGGTGCTGGGTCTTGGGCCTGTGTGGCCGGGGCGAAAAAGAAGCTACTGGTAACCAGCGCTATAAACAGAAGATTTGCTTTTTTCACGGAGACTTTCCTCGGGTAGTGGACGGGTTGGATTCGCCGCGGCGAATGAACTTGGTGGACAGGGTACACGGTGTACACCGATTTGGTCCACTTCGTCCGCCCGGTCCTATTCTCCCGCAGGCGTTGATTCCCCTACCAGATGCGTCGCCGTCGCTGCCGGGGGCTTGAGGTAGGTGTCCAGCCAGCCGTACATCAGTTGTCGGGATTCAAGGGGGGCACCGTGTCCCCGGCCGTGAAAATAGAAGGCGTGGTTTTCGGGGGCACCGACCAGGTCGTAGACGGTGGCGATGCTCAACATCATGAGCACCCGCTGCCGTTGCGTGCCGGGGTCGCCGTCATTCAGGGCCGCGAGGTGGAGCATGGGGCGAGTGCGGCCATGTGGTGAAAATCGATGGGTGGCAGTTCCTGGTTCAGCAGGCCGGGACGGATGTGTTTGAAGTAGGTATACCAACTCGCTCTCGACCACGACTCCACGCTGGGGTTGTGCCGGAAGGTGGGCGCGGGGCAGTTGGATACGGCGACCTTAATCCGGTCATCGTAGGCCGTGAGAAAAATGGCCCCTTGTCCGCCGAGGGAATGGCCGATGACACCAATCCGCGTTGTGTCCACTTCGGGCAGGGTTTCCAGCACGTCGATGGCGATACTGTGCTCATAGGTGAATTTTCCCACGGCGGTCCATTCGGGGTGTTTTTCGTAGAAGGCCGTCGTGTCGTAGGCACCTTTCGCTGGTATGCGGTGGCCCGCGACGAAATGGTCGGGCGCGATAACGACGTAGCCCCGTCGACACAGATGATCGAGTTGGGCATAGTCCGGGTTTCCCTCCAGCCCGGCGGACTCACGTGCGCCATTGTCGTAGGTCTGGTGAAGCACGACGGCTGCGGGGAGGGGGCCTTCGGCGTTCAACGGGATACCGACATAAGCATGGGCGCGCTCGCCGGACTCCACGTTATAGCTGATGAGCGTCCGCGTGTAGATACCGTCCACCACGACGCGCTCGTGTTCCTGGAGGTCGAGCGGGGGCTTTTTCGGCTTGTATTCGTCCCGGAGGAGATCGAGAAACTGTTGCTTGATCTCCGGGCGACGGGCTTCCCAATCGTTCTTGCTCTCAAGGCCATCGGTCAGGTCGGTCCAGGAAGATTCGATGGGGGGGACTTCCATCAGCGGATTTGGGGTGGGGTCTTGAGCAAACGCGGTGTTGGAGAAAAAGATGCCGCTGGTGACAAGGGCGGCCAATAGAAATGAGCTCACTCTCACGGAGACTTTCCTCGGGTGGCAGACGTTGTGGACGATGTGGATTCGCCGCGGCGAATGGACTGGTGGACAGGGTACACGGTGTACACCGATTTGGTCCACATCGCCTACGCTGCTCTTTGTGCTTAACATTTGCTCACCTGTGATTCTCAATAAGTGACTTGTTCATCTTGCGCGCTTTGGCCCCTGCCCCGTATAATACAGCCCTCGTGGCACTCCGGTGTCACCCGTCCCACCCGTGCAGATTGGTCCAGGCTGGCCGATTAGAGCGCTACAGTCCAGAGGGAACTGGGTTGTGCTGTACGTGCGCTGCACGCAACGTCTTTAGTGAACTGGAAGGTACTTATCATGGCTTTCGATATCGATATGATCGAAAAGGTATACGCCCGCGCGGCAGAACGCATCGAAGCAGCACGGAAGATCGTGGGGCGTCCCCTCACGTTGGCTGAAAAAACACTCTACGCGCACCTGTGGGATGGTACGCCCACGAAGGCCTTCACTCGCGGTGCCGACTATGTCGATTTTGCCCCTGATCGGGTCGCCATGCAGGATGCCACGGCCCAGATGGCCCTCCTCCAGTTCATGCAGGCCGGCAAAGCCAAAGTTGCTGTGCCCTCCACGGCCCATTGCGATCACCTGATTCAGGCAAAGTCCGGTGCGGTGGCCGATTTGGCCGAATCCATCACCAACAACAAAGAGGTCTTCGATTTCCTGGCCTCCGTGTCCAATAAATACGGCATCGGCTTCTGGAAGCCCGGCGCGGGCATCATCCACCAGGTGGTCCTCGAAAATTACGCCTTCCCCGGCGGCATGATGATCGGCACCGACTCCCACACGGTAAACGCCGGCGGACTCGGCATGGTCGCCATCGGTGTTGGCGGTGCAGACGCCGTAGACGTGATGGCCGGTATGCCCTGGGAGCTTAAGTTCCCCAAACTCATCGGTGTAAAGCTCACCGGCAAGATGAGCGGCTGGACCACGCCGAAAGACGTTATCCTCAAGGTTGCCGGCATTCTTACCGTAAAAGGCGGCACGGGCGCTATCGTCGAATACTTCGGCGAAGGTTCCGAAAGCATGTCCTGCACGGGTAAAGGCACCATCTGTAATATGGGTGCCGAAATCGGCGCGACGACCTCGACCTTTGCCTTCGACGAATCCATGGTGCGTTACCTCGAAGCGACCGACCGCGCCGATGTGGCCGCCCTCGCCAAGGCCCAGGCCGAACACCTTCGTCCCGATCCGGAAGTCTATGAGAACCCCGAGAAGTACTACGACCAGCTTATCGAAATCGATCTGAGCACCTTGGAGCCCCACATCAACGGCCCCTTCACGCCAGACCGTGCCACGCCCATTTCTCAGATGAAAGCTGTCTGCGAAGAAAACGGTTGGCCCAAAGTCATCGAAGTGGGTCTCATCGGTTCCTGCACCAATTCCAGCTATGAAGATATGACGTCGGCCGCTTCCATTGCCCGTCAGGCCAAAGAAAAGAACCTGAAGGCGAAATCAGAATTTACCATCACCCCCGGCTCCGAACTCGTTCGCGCGACGGTCGAGCGCGATGGGGTCCTCGCCGATTTTGAGACCATAGGCGGCCAGGTCTTGGCCAATGCCTGCGGTCCCTGCATCGGCCAGTGGGCCCGCTATCGCCACGGCGAAGAGCAGAAGGAAAACACCATCGTTCACTCCTTCAACCGCAACTTCGCCAAGCGTGCCGATGGCAACCCCAAGACCCACGCCTTCGTGACGTCTCCCGCTATGGTGACGGCGCTGGCGCTGGCTGGTGACCTGACCTTCAACCCCATTACCGACACGTTGATTAACGAAGACGGTGTGGCGGTGAAGCTCGATCCCCCGACGGCCGTGGAATTGCCCCCCAAAGGCTTTGGCTGTGATGACTCCGGCTACCAGGCACCCGCCGAAGACGGCAGTGGTGTGGAGGTATCTGTCGATCCCGATTCCAAGCGTCTGCAACTGCTCGAACCCTTCGCACCCAATGGGGGCGATGTGACCGGGCTGAAGCTCCTCATTAAGGCCAAAGGCAAGTGCACGACGGACCACATTTCCATGGCCGGACCGTGGTTGCGTTTCCGTGGCCACCTGGACAACATTTCCGACAACTGCCTCATCGGTGCCATCAACGCCTTCAACGACGAAGCCAATACGGTAAAGAGCCAGCTCACCGGCGAATATGGCGAAGTGCCCGCCGTGCAGCGTGCCTACAAGTTGCAGGGCGTTCAGACGATTGTCGTCGGTGATGAAAACTACGGTGAAGGTTCCAGCCGTGAACACGCCGCCATGGAGCCCCGCTTCCTCGGTGTTCGTGCCGTGCTGGTAAAGAGCTTTGCCCGTATCCACGAGACCAACCTGAAGAAGCAAGGTATGCTCGGTCTGACCTTCGCCGACGTGGCGGATTACGACAAGATCCAGGAAGACGACACCATCGATATCCTCGGTTTGGAAACCTTCGCGCCGAACACGCCGTTGACCCTTCGCCTGACCCATGGCGACGGTACCACCGAAGAGTTCCCCGTGAATCACACCTTCAATGAAGGCCAGATCGAATGGTGGAAGGCCGGTAGCGCCCTCAACCTGATCAAAATGCAGAGTGCGAATTGAGAATTTAGAATAGTGAATTTAGAATAGTGAATTTAGAATAGTGAATTTAGAATAGTGAATTTAGAATAGTGAATTTTATTTTAGCCCCGGTGCCTCCCAAGGTGCCGGGGCGTTTTGTATGGGGACGAATTGGGGACTGCACCGGCAGAGTGAATGTCGCCGTAGCCTGGTCAACCACGTGGTAAATACGTTTCATCACGTATGAAACAAGGATGGTGACCGCCGGGGCCGTCCCCCCTGAGGGTATCTGCCACTCAGGGGGACGGCCCTGACTGTCTACGTCTGCCTGGCTGAGGTGCCTTCGTGTGCCAACCACGGGGTTCGTGACGCTGGGTGAAGGAAGCTATGTCGGTGCAGTCCCCGGGACGGCCCCGACTGTCATCGGGTACCTGGCTGAGGTGCCTTCGTGCGCCAACCACGGGGTTCGTGGCGCTGGGTGGTGGTTGCTATGTCGGTGCAAGTATTGGGGACTGCACCGGCAGAGTGAATGTCGCAGTAGCCTGGTCAACCACGTGGTAAATACGTTTCGTCACGTATGAAACAAGGATTGTGACCGCCGGGGCCGTCCCCCTGAGGGAGTATGCCACTCAGGGGGACGGCCCCGACTGTCTTCGTCTTCTTGGCTGAGGCACTTTCGCGAGCCAACCACGGGGCTCTTGTCGCTGGGTGCTGGTTGCCTATGTCGGTGCAGTCCCCGGAGCGCGCCCACATAAGCCCGGGACCAAAGACAGGGGGCTTGCCAGCCCTCGTTAACGATATGGGGCGTTCTACGTTTCCCGATGCACCAAGACAAAAAACTATTCGATCTCGACAGCACCACGCGCTAGCGCCCATTCCCGAAAACCCTCAGGCGCGTTCTCTATTTCTATAATATTACAATCTGAAATATCTTGTATTTCCTGCCACCCAATGACGTCCGAAATATTGGCATGGCTTAGATTGGCACCTGCGAAGTTGCTGAATGTCAGATTTGTATCAGCTAGATTGGAGCCAATCATAACAGCACCCCGCAGGTTTGCTCGTATAAGGGATGCCCCACTTAGATCTGCCATCGTTAGATTAGCTCCGACAAACCACGCGCTAACAGCAATTGCTCCTGTGAGATCGGCGGCCTCCAAATTTGTATCACTCAGATCGGTGGAGGCCAGTTCGGTGCCACTGAAATTGACTCCCACAAGGTTGGTTTGGCTTAGATCAACGCATCCAAAGAATGTGCTAGAACTCGGGTTTTCTTCTCGCCACTGGTTCCATACATCAACGCCTTGTTCCAGAATTGACAATTGTGCCACGTTTGGGAAAAGACAAGCATCGCAGCCGCCCAACATGGAGAAGCAAAAGACTATTGCAGTAACGGACCAAAGCTTGGTGCAACACACCTTCCGTTCTTTCAGAGCCGCGCTCCACCGATCTCCTTCCAGGTACATTATTGGCCCTCCTCTACTAAATAGCCGGTGATCGACCTCGAACACCAGCAGCGCCAGCCAGCCTATACTGAACGTCACGAAGTTCCTTCGTGTGGACGTTAGTCCGGATATTTCACAAAGCCGGGATCTTTTGGGCTGCTCGGGGTATTAAGTAGTTATTG
>CAXBPH010000009.1:0-48884 GCA_963977445.1 uncultured bacterium
CGTCCATGCCCTTGTCGTATATCTTGATCTTTTCTTCCATGCTGAGATCATCCCACACCAGCATTTTTCGATCGCCGCCTACCATGATACGGCGGAGCTTTACCGGGGCGAGCCAGTTGAGGTGTAGGTGGGCCATGAAGTTATCTTCATAAAAGAGCGTAACATAGGCCATATCTTCCAGGCCGGTGCCAAAATGGTCGGCACCATGGGCGCTCACCGCCACGGGCAGGGTGGGCAGGAGGTAGTGAAGGATGGAGAAATCGTGGGGAGCCAGATCCCAGACCACGTTTACATCGCGCTGGTAAATGCCCAGATTCACCCGGGCCGAGTCGTAGTAGAAGAGCTTACCCAGTTCCTCTTGCTCGATGGCCCGTTTCATCAATTGGACCGCACCGGTAAACAAGAAGGTGTGGTCCACCATGAGGACCCGCTTTTTTTCTGCGGCCAGCTCCACGAGAATGCGGGCTTCTTCGGCGGTGGTGGTCATGGGTTTTTCGAGAAAGACGTGTTTGCCAGCTTCGAGACTGGCCTGTGCCAGTTTGAAGTGGGTGGAGACGGGCGTCGCGATGGCAATGGCATTGACCCGTTCGTCGACAATGACCGCTTCCGCTTCCGCCACATGGGCGTTGGGATAGGCCGTTTTGGCCAGCGTTCGTTGCCCTTCGTCGGCGTCGGCAATGGCAAAGAGGGTGCAATCCGGGTTGCCATTAAAATTGCGCGCGAGATTGGGTCCCCAATATCCGAAACCGATCAGTCCCACATTCAGCATGCTACTCAACCTCCCTGTTGACGGCCTTCAGTATACCATGGTCGACCAGTCCGTGGGCGATAGCCCGTGCAAGGACCCCATTGCCTGCGGGGGTGAAATGATAGTCCACCGGTGCCAGGGTCAGGGGGGTGCCCCGATCGGCATCCCGGAAGTATGGGGTACAGTCAACTACCGGTATGCCCGCCGCTGCGACCCGGGGGAGGAGATACTCGTAAATGGGCTCTGATGGGGTATCGCCGTAGATTTGGACGAAGGTGGCTGACCAGGCCCAGACCAGCTGGATGTTTCGGGCGGTACACCAGGCGTCCATATCTTCCAAAACGTTCAGATAGACGTCTGCACGGGCGAGCACCACGGGATCGGGCTGAGGGAGGTGGTGCTTGAGACTTTGCAGGTTGCCCAAGGCACCGGGGAGCAACGCACCGTAGTCCATGCCACCCGGAACTACGTAGCGGCTGGCATCGGCCACCGTTTCGTGGTCCAGCCCGTGGCCCCGATAGCCGGGAAAACGTGCGGTAAAATAGCTGTCCAGGAGCCATTCTCCCGTGGCACTTCGTGCTGCCCAAAGGGCCCCATAATTTAAGAAGGCCAGGGGCTCCGGGTCATAACCAATGAGTTCCTCGACGCTCTTGTTGCGCATTTCGTAAATGTCGTTGGCCACATAGGTCAGCACCACCACGTCCGGCTTCAGATCCGCTACATAGTGGCGGAGAATCCAGTATTCCCGATCGATGCTGGAACCACCCCGCGCCGCATTCACCACTTCCACGGTATAGCCGGATGCTCGCAGCTGGCCTTCCAGGAGCACGGGATAGGTGTCTGGATTGTCCACCAGGAAGCCATCCGTAATACTGTCGCCGAGGGAAACGATTCGCGTAATGCCCGGTGGTTTTTCTTTGGTAATTTCGGGGCCCCGAAAACCCAGGCTGTTGGTTTCCACCAGATAGGGGACCGACATCAACTCCATGGGAATCCGGCTGTTGGGGTGATACAGGCTCGTGTGATTCAGGGGCGTGGCATCAAAGAGGCCCAGGGGGCGATCGGTGCACAGGCGCACGGCTCCTTCCACCAACACCAACCCGGCGGCGCAGACTACGACACAGTAGGTGCAGTAGAAAAGCACGAAGCGCAACGTTTTTACCATACAAACTCCTACAAAAGGCCAACGCACCGGCAGATTGACCACTATCGCCTGAAAAGCAGCCTTTGACACTTGGGAGCTGGAAGCTGGAAGCCAAATGACTTAGAAGATGTCCGAGATGAATCTTCGCTGATTTAGACCCGCATGTCGGGAAAGTAATGAACTTCGATCAAGAGACACATGGTGTGCCAGAGGGCAATGTGTGCCTCCTGGATTACTTTCGTCGAATCTCCGGGGGCTTTAATGGCGATATCGGCGAAGGCCGCCATCTTGCCGCCCTTGGGGCCGGTCATGGAGACGGCCGTCGCGCCGTTGGCTTTGGCGGTGGACATGGCCATGAGGCAATTGTCGGCGTTACCCGAGGTGGAGAGGCCCAGCAATACATCGCCGGGCTTCACCAGGGCGTTCAATTCCTGCGCAAAGGCGATGTCGCGAATGGGATTGTCATTCTCGACCGCCGTCTTCAGGGCACCGTTGAAGCCCAGGGCCACGGCGGAAAGGCCCGCTTCCAGATTTTCGGCCAGCTCATCACCAAAGGGGAGCCCGGCAAATTTACTTTTCAATTCGGGACTCAGGGGTCGCAGGCGTTCGAAGCTCTTATTGAGTTCCCCCACGATATGGAGGGCATCGCCATTGGATCCGCCATTGCCACAGGTAAAGAGGGTGCCGCCACCTTCATAACATTGAACGAGGGTGTCGTGGAGGGCCAGCAGGCCTTCCTGGCAGGGGCTGAGGTCGGGGCGTCGGGCCGTCAGGCCATTGAGAACATCTTGCTCCAGGGGGGAGAGGGTGGACATGGGTAATTTCCTTCGAATTTTGGGAGCCACAGCAGATTAATGCGTCGAAAATCTTCAAAAGGGGCCAAAACGCCGCCAAAACCGAGGGGGAAGGCGGGAAAAAGAACGGACCCATTTCAGCCGCTAGTATAGCGCGTATCAACGGGTTAAGGCACCTCCCAAGTTTGTGAAGCGTAAAGCCGTAAAAATATATTTGACAAAAGAACGGTCTTGCGCTATAGTTTGGTTGTGAGGGCGTTACGGAAAGCGCAGGTTGACGTCAGAGGCCCCGGCTGATGACGATTAAACAGCAACAACGCCCCCACGGGACCCGTTCCGGTGCACCGAGCCGGTCCCGCCTGACAGTTGAAGTCCCGCGATAGCCCGGACATGGCAGCAAGTCGGATTGGAAGACGATTTAGCTGGCCGTCGGCCGGAGGCAACATACGGACCTTCGGGTCCAACCCGGGGCGGGTTGAGTCACAACAACGCCCCCATGTAGCCCCCGACTGGTTATCGCTTTTCACGTTGGTAGGTTAAGGAACAATTCAACACTCTGGAGTTACCCCTATGAAAAAGTCTGGTTTCACACTCATCGAATTGCTGGTCGTAATCGCGATCATTGGTATCCTCGCCGCAATCCTGCTGCCCGCCCTGGCCCGTGCCCGGGAAGCCGCGCGTCGCACGAGCTGCCAGAACAATCTTAAACAGCTTGGCCTCGTCTTCAAGATGTACGCAAATGAGTCCGAAGGCGAAAGCTTCCCCCCCATGAAGGTCTATAACTGCCAGGATGATATCCAGGCCGTTAACGCCATTTTTCAGGGCGAACTTATTTTCCCCGAATACTTGACCGACTGGGACGTACTCGTATGCCCAAGTGCCTCCGGCGGCGGCACGGCTGTTAAAATCTGGGACGAAGGCAGCACGAACAGCCCCCTCTGGATTGATATCGTTGACTTCAGCAACAATGGCGTCGTTGAGCCCTGCGAAATCATCTCCGGTCCCTACTACTACTATGGCTACGCACTTAGCGACACCATGTTTGAGACCACCGCAGACTTCGACAACTTTAAGCTTGCCGTCGAAGGCCTGAAGGACCTCATCGAAAACGTAGACCCCAACGCGGTTTCCAGCGATTGGTTCCTGGAAGACATTTCCTCCAACCCAGTCCCAATTAACGGCACGGACACGGCCCTCCGCCTTCGTGAAGGTATTGAGCGCTTTCTCATCACCGACATCAACAACGCGGCTGCCGGTGCACAGGCTCAGTCCACCCTGGTTGTCATGTTCGACGGTATCGCCGACAACACCTACGACTTCAACCACATCCCCGGTGGTTCCAACGTTCTCTACATGGATGGCCACGTGGAATTCCTGAAGTATGAGTCCGCTTCTGCCGGAACCTTCCCCCTCAATCAGGCCGGCCTCGACCTCTACGCTGCCGGTCAATAATACAAATCGCCTGGTGTACATAGCTGGCTGAGCTGTCCTCAGCCGCCCTGCGGGGCCTGGTCCAACCGGACCAGGCCTCTCTTGGTTTTTATGTGGGGTCTACGATGGCGTTACCTTGCTCTGGGCACTCTATCGTGATTTGACAGGCCTCACTCCGGGTGCTACTATTAAGAATGCAATGTCATTAAGGATGGAATCTCGACCGTGAAACTGAGTGTGACGCAACGAAAAATGGCCCTGTTGGGTGTGGGACTGCTGCTGGCGGTCGCCATACTGCTGGGCGGCGTGCACCATCACGACGGGGACCATGGCTGCTGGTTTTGTCTGACCGCAGCCTTCTGTGTACTGGCTGTTGCCGTACTGGCACTCTTTGCGCCCAAGAACTACGCTACCCTTATTCACGTCGACGTGACCCCCATACCTTCCTGGTTTCTATGGGTCACCCATCGCCATCGGGGCCCCCCGGCACGCCACGGATAAATCTGTCGCGTATCCACGGAATAGCTATTCCCATGCATCAGCCCACATCCGCAGCAATTGCTGAAATCCGTCCCCGAGTAATTTGACCCCCCGTCGAATATCTACGCTACCCGTGTAGCCCGGTGACCATCAGCATGCCCACCGCGGAAGAGTTGTGGACCGTTGCCCCTGCCATTCTGTGCGCGCGACCCCATCCCTTGTTTTGCCACCCTCAATTTTTCCCCGAATGGAGATCGTTACCATGCGTCGCACTGGTTTTACCCTCATTGAATTGCTTGTCGTTATCGCCATCATTGGCATTCTTGCAGCCATCTTACTGCCCGCCCTGGCCCGTGCCCGGGAAGCAGCCCGCCGCGCCAGTTGTCAGAATAACCTCAAACAAATGGGCATCGTCTATAAGATGTATGCCAACGAAGCACCCGGCGAGAAATTTCCGAGTATGAAAGTCCTCAATTGCGAAGACGATATCCAGCCCTGGAACGCCGTTTTCGACCCCAATCAGATCTATCCCGAATACCTCACAGATCTCGACACCCTCATTTGCCCCAGTAGCGCCAATGGTGCCACCGCACTCGAGCACTGGGACGAAGGCAAAACGCCCAGCCCCCTGTGGACAGAAATCGTCGGTTTCAGCAACAACGGCATTGTAGAGCCCTGCGAAATAAACGTAGAGCCTTACTATTACTATGGTTACGCCCTGTCCGACACCATGTTCAAGGAGACGATAGACTTCACCAATTTTGAAGCCGCTGTTGAAGCCCTGGCGAATGTGGTTTCCAGCGGATTCATTGAAGCCGTCGACGCTGATTGGCCCATGGAAGACGACCTGGGCAACCCTACCCCGGTTGGTGGCCAGGCTACAGTATTGCGCCTCCGTGAAGGCATCGAGCGTTTCTTTATTACGGATATCAATAACGCGGCGGCAAGCAGCGTGGCGCAATCGGTTATCACGGTCATGCACGATGCCATTTCCGAGGAAGCCGCCCACTACAATCACGTACCTGGGGGTTCCAATGTGCTCTATATGGATGGACACGTGGAATTCATCAAATATACCGGTGCATTCAACGGAAAGTTTCCCATAAATCATGCGGGTTTTGTGCTGCACGAAGCCGGTGAAGGGGGACACGTTCACCTATAACGCAAACGACCCAGGGAATGTCCCCGGCTCTTCTGGCGTGGTGTCTTGCATCGCGCCGAGGCCGGGGGCACCCTGTTTTAAAGGGGATTGGTGTTCCTGGGGTAGAAAATAGCCCGCCCCGCCACGAATGGGAGCGGGGGCCATATTGGAGCTTCAAAAATAAAATTGTTAAATCGATAAGAATATTGGTACACTATGAACTTAGTGTCAGATACGTACTTCCACCAGTGCCTCTGATTTTCACCCCAATAATGCAAAAGAATACAAAGGATAAGAATATGCCTACAGGTACCGTAAAGTTCTTCAATGAAGCCAAAGGCTTTGGTTTCATCACGCCCGACGGCGGCGGCGATGATCTGTTCATCCACATCTCCAACGTCAGCCCCTCCGAAGGAATCCTTTCGGAAGGTCAAAAGGTCTCTTTCGAGATCGGCCAGGGTCGTAAGGGACCGGAAGCCAACGAAGTGCGTTCGGCCTAACCGACGCCTTTTCGGCTACAACAGTTTAATCCGTGTATCGTGTGGACAATCTGGTTCTATTTTAAACGTCTCATGTGTGCTTCGGTTCACATAGCGTTGACAGTTTGTTTGCATCGTCGACGACGAGTACTGCAGCATATCCTTAATTCTTAGAATATTGAGACGGTCTGGTGGAGACCAACTTTTTGTTTTGGAAATAAATTTATGGTGCGGGGTTGCGACCAAGAGTGTGGGTAGTATTGAGCACTTGAATATCTCAAGCGCTCGACGATTCTCCATCAGCCCCGGCTGACGCGTACACCGGTTATTTTTTAAAAGGCCAGGCGGTAGATTTTCTACCGCCTGGCCTTCTCTGTGCCTGGGGAGGGAAGGTCAATTTGCTTCGTTGGGCAATGGGGCATAAATTGACCTGAAAATAGTAGATGTCGGGGTGAACAAGGCTACGGTGGCTTCCCACAACGTCGGTCATTCTCGTGGTGCCCCGGGTGTTGCTTTTGTTACCCTGGGCGGTGGTGAATATATTGACCTGAAAATAGTAGATGCCGTGGTGCCACCCGATCCGGTACTCCGGTTCGGGTGCCTTGAGCCTCGTTCACGGTATGGCTTGGGAGATGACTCGGAGTTGGCCTTGTTTCTTTTTGGGTGGATGTCGTGGTAAACAAGGCTACGGTGTGGTTCAATTATGTCCGTAGACCTCGTGGGTCAAGGGTGAATCTTATAGCAGATACGGTAGCTTCATGAGGAACACGTCATGGTCGTGCGCAGAGTCTATCGGAAGTCTCGGAGAACATTAAATACCGAAGGAGAGGCCCACTTTGTAACATTCTCCTGTTTCCAACGTCGTCCTTTTTTGTCTCGTGACCGAACTCGGGAGTATTTCGTCGCGGGCATGGAGCGTATGCGCAGTCGGCATGAAGTCAATATCTGGGCCTACGTTGTTATGCCCGAACATGTTCACCTGCTAATCTACCCGGTGTACGCGGACTATAAGATGGAGAAAATTCTGGCCACGCTCAAGCTTTCCGTTTCTCGAAGAGCCCTCGGGTATCTACGAAAGCACAATCCTGCGGGTCTGCGGCATCTAAGCACGGGGCAAGTGCACACGCCATACCGATTTTGGTTGGCTGGCGGGGGTTACGACCGGAATACGGTTTCCTTCGGGGCATTGAAAAATATGATCGAATATATTCACAACAATCCGGTACGACGTGGGTTGGCGCAGGACGCTTTGGAGTGGAAGTGGTCCAGTGCGCAAGAATGGAATGCGGAAGGGGGTGGGCCACTGCGGATAGACAGGGACACCTTGCCACCGTTGAAGTAGGGATGGGGGGTGCGGACCATGTGGGCAGGTATTAACCTGAAAATAGTAGATGTTGTGGTGTTCTTGGCCTGATTCACGTTTGGCCTGGGAAATGGTTCGGAGTTGGCCTTGTATCTCTTTGGGTGGACGGCGGGGTGAACAAGGCTACGGTGTGGTTCAATTATGTCCGTAGACCTCGTGGGTCAAGGCACCCGAACGTGCTGTTTGAGTCCATAGTGGTAGACCGGGAGGTGTGGGTGGGTCGGTTGTGTAATTTGGGGCGGGGGTGTTCTATAGGCACGATCGGGTGGCACCCGGGGTATGCTTTTGTTGTCCTGGGCGATGGGGCATGCATTGACCTGAAAATAGTAGATGCCGTGGTGCCACCCGATCCGGTACTCCCGGTCGAAGATCCGTCGCAGGAGGATTCGGGTGCCTTGAGCCTGGTTCATGGTATGTCTTGGGAGATGACTCGGAGTTGGCCTTGTATCTCTTTGGGTGGACGGCGGGGTGAACAAGGAAGGCTACGGTGGCTTCCCACAACGTCGGTCATTCTCGTGGGTCAAGGCACCCGGGGGTTGCTTTTGTGGCCCTGACCGGTGGGGCTCGTTACCGGGAGTGGGAGCAGCTATGCCCGAATTCTAAACCAATTCGTGGCGAAATCGACGAGTTCTTTCATAGGTAATAGCCTGCTTTCGGCGGAGCCCACCGACCCTTTATCGACAAAATGGGGATGGGCCTTTTCGAACTGACTTCCGATTTGGGGGAATTCGTCGGAATCGTAGTCACTATCGGAATACCAGACCCACGCGCGCTCACCATTCTGCATGATCGCAGCCCCTTTTCGCTTTCGTGGACGAATGTCGGCAAGGCATTCTGATAGATGCAGCGATGTGTTTGCCTCGTGCCCGACTCCCAGGAGCAAGATTCGCGTATCACGTCGATACAGCGCTCCGAGCGGAGAATCCAGTCCAAAGGAATCTCCGAGTCGATGCGTCTGAAGTATATCTTCCGCATCGGGGCCTTTTGCGCAAAATGATAGTGAAGGATGGTCGCTCCGAAGGGTTCCGGGCCACGTCCGAAAACACGCTGCAATTCTCCCTAAGCGCGCGGTGGGCGTCGTGTGGGGGTCGAAGGGGGGCATGTTGTCACGAATGGTCTGGCACCAGGATGCCGGGACCGGTGGACATTCCCAACTGGCGGGGTCCGTGTAGTCCGTGGACTGGGCCGGCATAACGAGGGTGCCCGTTTCCCCCAAGGCGTTCAGCAGCGCCTGAATTACCGCGACTTCCGCCCCACATACCCATCCCATCGACGAAAGGGAGGAATGAACAAGGAGCGTCATACCTTCGTCAACACCCAATCGCTTCAGGTCTTCGGTGAGGGAGCGTATCGTTCTGGGCTCGGGCGTCTGGTCAATCAAGGTGTCTAGCGTCATGGCGTCTTCATTCCCTGGGCCTTGGGACACTCGTTCGGCAAACCCCGGTGACGAGGCCCAGCAAGACGGCTATCCCGTTGTCCTATTTTCGCTTATCCAGCCCCTGGGCAATCGCCAGGAGAAAATCCCGGTTGTCGGCCGTGACGTAACGCATCTCACCGCCCATGCGGTTGAAGCTCTTGTTGTAGCGGAGATAGTAGTCCGGATTGTCTGCGGGCGGCTCGCCCTGGGTCCAGTCCCAGTGGGACTCTTGCAGGTCGACGATGACCATGTAATGGTTGTCGATATGCTCGCCCTTTTGTATGGCGAGGTTCTGGGACATGGAAAGGGATTTTTCAAAGACCATGGGGGACATGACGGCGGAGCCGATGCTCATGTAGACGCCCCCATCGAGGTTGGCCACGTTTTGGGCGAAGGACAGAAAATCCCGTTCCGCCGTGCGGCCAATACTGGCACCCTGGTTCATGGGGTGGACGTAAATAATGTCGTGGCCGATCATGGGGTGGCTGGTAAAGGGAACGCCCAGGCGATAGGCGGCACCCTGGAGGCCATATTGCTTGAAGGGGTGTTTTACGTCCATGAAGCCTGGCTCAAGTTTAAATCGTTTTACCACGTTCAAGAGATCACAGGCGGCTGCGGCGGCTTCACCATAATCCTGATCCGCCGCTTTTTGGATTTTCTTGGTCAATTCATCAACAGAGGGAACGGTAAGCCCTTCGTTTTCCACCAGCGCGCCGACCGACTCGCCATAGCCAAGACCTTCGTAGGCACCGATGACGATGGCAAGGTTCAGGTAAAAGCCCGTCTCCTGCCAGGTGCCGAATTCGCCCTGGGCCACGTTCGTGCGAACGTCCTCGCTGCTGTGTCCCTGGAAGGCGAACTCCCAGTCGTGGATGATGCCGGCACCGTTGGTGGCGAGATGGGTGACCCAGCCGTCTTCGATGAGTTTGATGAAGACGGGGGCAAGGCCATTTTTGATGGCATGGGCCCCAAAGGTGAGCATACGGGACTTACCCGCTTCCCGGGCGACGACGATACGGTCGATGGTTTCGTTGATGACGTTCTGAGACTTTTCATCAAAGGCGACCGGGGCTGTGTCGGGGGTGACGTGGTCTTTTTCGATGTAGACCTTGTCTTTCCGTTCGCTCAGCGGTTTGATATGGAGGGCATGTCGGTCGAATTGCGGATAGGGCATGTTATGTCCCTTTCTGTTTCTTAGTGCGTGGTGTTCAAAAGGTCCAAAAATTCGCGGCGCGACGCTCTGTCGGAGTCACCGTCTGTGGGGGCGTTTTTTCCGAGAACGGGGCTGTCGAATTAGTCTAAATGCACGATAAAGAATTGTCTGACACTGAAAACTCTGGCGGTACGTCATTCCCGCGCACGCGGGATTCCAGAGGGTATCATCGGTTTTTATTTTCGCGTTACTGGATCTCCGCCTTCGCGGAGATGACGGCAACGCACTTTCATTCTGCGCGGTAGACGACGTCGAATAAATCGACAGCCGCGCATGCGCGAATCCAGCGGGTATCATCGGTTTCTATTTTTGCGTTACTGGATCCCCGCGTTCGCGAGGATGACGGCCTTTGGCCTTTTTACATATTCTTGCTCCACTTGGAGTAAGTAGGCAATCCAAACACGAAGATGACGGGTGACCCGATAGGGCTATAGGCTCGCCCGTGGCCAAAATAATCTCACAGGGCAGACCGTATCAGGGCTGGTCACCGGCTATTTACCCGACGTGGCGATCGTTTTCAGCGCAAGGTCGAGCTTATCGGTGAGAATATAGTCTACACCCGCCTCATGGAGCAAAGAAATCAGGGGGGCGTCGTTTGCACCGAACCAATTCACCGTGACCCCATTGTCCTTGAGCTTTTTGACTTCGGCGACGATGTTTTCGTGACCGTCGCGCTGATGAAGCTGGATAAAGTCGCAGTTGTGCTTAATGGTGTCGTCAATATAAGCCGTCCGGTTTCCGGCCTGTCGGGTCATGTTGCAGACCTTTATTTCGGGGACTACGTTGCGCGCTTCGGCGATGTTTTCCAGGGTCGTTGCGAGGAAACACTGTTCGAGTCGGCCCATTTCGGCGATGAGTTGGGCGGATTTTATGGCGACGTCCGCGTCGTTCTTGAGGTGCACGTTGCAAAGCACGTTTTCCGGGATGGCTTCCAATGTTTCCCGGAGGGTGGGAATTCGGGTGTCTTTGAATTTGGGGTCGAACCAACCGCCTGCGTCGAGGGCCCGGAGTTCCGCGAAGGTGTGGCTGGATACGTTCCCGGTGCCGTTGGTTGTGCGATCGATGGTGGGGTCGTGCATGATGACCAGCTCGCCATCGCTGCTGAGGTTTACGTCGAATTCGATTTGCTGGGCACCCTTTTCCACGGCAGACGTGAATGCAGGAATGGTGTTTTCCGGCGCTACTGCCCCGTCACCCCGGTGCGCACAAATCTGGGCCGTTGCCACCAGAGGGAAAAGGAGGGTGACGGTTAAGGTGAGTATACGCGTGACTCTTTTCATTGCTTTTTGACCTTTCAGGCACATTCAGAACGTAAACCGGCAAGGGTGCCACCTACACGCGCGGTCGCTTCGCGGCCAAGCTTGTGGGTGTCAAGCCCAGGTTCTGCCACGCAAATTGATAGCTGAATAGCGAACGGTTCGGGATTCAAAACGGTCGTCATGCCGTATTCCCAGTGCCTCGCACCCACAAAGCCACTCGTACCTCGTGTCTGTGTAGGTGGCACCCTCACAGTGTACTTTCTTTCGGAAACGTCGGCGGCTATGGCCTTTTTATCGTTCGACCGTCAAGCTCGCATCCGTGATGGATTAACCACCAATGGTCACGCTCAGTTTTTCGACTATCTCTGCTACCTGGGCCAGCGCTTCCGGAAGTTTTTCCGGAATCTTACCACCGGCCTGGGCCATGTCGGGCTTACCACCACCACCACCACCGACGATAGGCGCGACCTGTTTTACGATATCACCGGCCTTGATCTGCTTGATGAGATCGTTGGTAACGCAGACGTTGAGTGCAACTTTGTCGTCCGTTGCACTGCCGAGGACGATGATGCCCGAGCCCAGCTTGTCGCGCATCTTCTCGATGAGGGTCTTCAGGCCCTTACCGTCCTGGCCATCCACGTTTGCCGCGATAACCTTGATGCCGTTCACGTCCTGGGCCTGGTTCATCAAGTCATCGATGTTGCTCGCCGCTGCCGCCGCCTTCCACTTCTCCACTTCCTTGGCAAGTTTACGATTTTCTTCCAGAAGGGTCTTGACCCGGTCTTCCACCGAATCGAGGCTCGTTTTCAGTAGTTGGGCCGTATTGTTGAGCTGGCGGCCCTGCATCTGGATCGTGTCCACACTCGGCTCGCCACAAATGGCTTCAATGCGTCGAACGCCCGAAGCAATGGAGGCCTCCGTGACAATCTTGCAATAGCCGATGACGCCGGTGCGGGGCACATGGGTTCCACCACAGAGTTCCATGGAGAAATCGCCCACACTGACCACCCGGACGATATCGCCGTATTTTTCGCCGAAAAGGGCCATGGCCCCGGCGGCACGGGCTTCGTCCTGGGACTTGCTTTCAATCACCACGGGCTCGTCGCGACGGATGTAATCGTTTACCAGACGCTCAATCTTTTCCAGCGAATCCGTATCGATACCTTCGAAATGGGTAAAGTCGAAGCGCAGCCGGTCGGGGGAAACCATCGAACCGGCCTGGTGCACGTGCTCGCCGATAATATTCTGGAGGGCGGCCTGCAGGAGGTGGGTCGCCGTGTGGTGGTTCTCGGTTTGTCGGCGATTTAACGCGTTGGCCGTGGCCTCCACCTTGTCGCCCACCTTGAGCGCGCCACTCCGAACAGTGACCACGTGACAGAACAGGGTGCCGAAGACTTTCTTCACGTCCGTAACGGTGCCGTTTCCGTCGACACTATCGAGGACGCCCGTGTCGCCCACCTGGCCACCGGATTCGGCATAGAAGGGCGTCTGGTCCAGGATGACTTCGCCTTCCTGGCCCTCGGTCAATTCATTGACAGAGGCACCCTCGCGAATAATGGCTTTGATGGTGGCTTTGCACTCGATGGTGTCATAGCCTTTGAAATCGGTGTCGCCGCAGGCTTCGTGGACGTTGCCGTAAACCGGTGCGATGGCCTCTTGGCCACTGCCCACAAAGCCGCCTCGTTCCTTCTGCTGCTTCATCGCATCATCGAAACCGGCCTGTTCATAGGGATAGCCACGTTCTTCGAGGATGTCAATCGATATATCGGCAGGGAAGCCGTAGGTGTCGGAAAGGGTGAACACGTTCTTGCCGGCATCATAGCCGTTCATAGAGGTGTCGGTGGCGACGGGGAACATCTTGTCCAGCTGGAGCATGCCCCGGTTCAGGGTTTTTCCGAAGGACTCTTCTTCGGCGCGAATCGTTTTTTCGATCTGAAGCCGTTTCTCCACGAGTTCCGGGTATTGTTTACCCATGAGCTCAATTACAGTGGGGGCAATCTTGTAGAGGAAGGGTTGGTCCAATCCCAAATCCCGCCCGAATCGCGCGGCCCGTCGAAGCAGACGGCGAAGCACGTAGCCCCGTCCTCCATTGCCCGGCAGGATGCCGTCCGCGATCATGAAACACAACGACCGGGCGTGGTCCGCGATGACGCGATAGGGCACGGGATTGTCTTTGTAGGCCACTTCGGTCAGGGCTTCGGTGGCTTCGATGATGGGGAAGATACCATCCGTATCGAAGACCGTTTCCTTGTTTTGCAGGAGGGCGGCCAGGCGTTCGAGGCCCATGCCCGTATCGATACCCCGGTTTTTCAGGGGGAGGCGGGTGCCGTCGGGCTGCTGGTCGAACTGGGGAAAGACGAGGTTCCAGAATTCCAGGAAACGCTCTTTGGGGTCGTTTTCCGGGTCGGCGTTGGGGTCGATGTGTTCGCCCTTGTCATAGAGCAACTCGGAACAGGGACCACAGGCACCGGTATCTCCGGCCGGGCCCCAGAAATTGTCCGCGTCGCCGAGGCGATAGAGGCGCTTTTCGGGAATGCCGATTTCCTTGTGCCAGATATCATAGGCCTCATCGTCGTCTTTGTAGACCGTGGCGATGATGGCTTCGGGATCCAGTTTCAGGACTTCGGTGGAGAATTCCCAGGCCCACTGGATAGCTTCCCGCTTGAAATAGTCGCCGAAGGAGAAGTTACCAAGCATTTCGAAGAAAGTGAGGTGGCGGGACGTCTTGCCCACTTCATCCAGGTCATTGGCCTTGCCACCGGCGCGCAGGCATTTTTGCGAGGTGGCGGCGGTGCGGTAGGGCACGGGCACTTCACCGGTGTAGTAGGGCTTGAACTGGACCATGCCCGCGCTCGTAAAGAGGAGGGTGGGGTCATTGCTGGGCACAACGGTATCGCTGCGCTCGACCACATGGCCGCGCTCTCTAAAGAACTCGAGGTATTTAGCGCGGATTTCATCGCTTTTCACGGTATTTCTCCATTTTTTGGCATGGGCAGGGGAAGCCTCTACTCTATCAAAGGAGGGGTTGTATGTGCATCTTTTGGACAGGAAGGCAGGGATCGGGTGCTCCAGGCGACCCGAATTCGGGCCGGGCGAGCGGGAAGACTCCGCATAGCGTCGCAATTGACAGCCCCAGGGCATTCGCGTAGTCTGATCCTTTATATACCGTAGTGACGATGGACTGCACGAGGGGCGTCTGGCGGTCCAAGCATGGTAAACTGTTCTTAGAATCTCCGGTAGTGTCATTCGGTGCGGCCGTTGGCGGTAGCGCTACAACAGACAAGGTTATTTATCTCGTGAAAAACAGGCGAATTCTGGTTCGGCCCTTCCATGCCGTGATGTTGTTGATTGCGTTGTGCATCGAAGCGATAGTAAGCAGCCCGGCGGCGGTGGCCCAAGGCGCTCCCAAGCAGGCAAATGCCCCGGTCATAACCGAAGGCGATGTCGTGGCCGTCAGCATGAGCGAAGACGGTGCGCCTACGGCCTTTTCGTTGACGTTGAACGCCACCGATGCCGACATGGACGCCCTTACGTGGTCTATCGCGAGCCCGGCGTCCAACGGCACCGCTACGGCAGCGAGTGCCAACACAACGGCCACTATTGGCTATGCACCGACCAATAATTTCAATGGTTCGGACAGTTTTGGCGTGCAGGTGGATGATGGTAATGGTGGTACCGACCTTATTATCGTGAATGTGACGGTCACCCCCGAAAGTGATCCGCCGGCGATTACACCCATTGGGGCCCAGGTCGTTGGTGAGAACGAGGTCCTCCTTTTTGTGGTAAGTGCCCCCGACCCGGATGGAGAAACGGCCGTATTGAGCGTTTCCAGCTTGCCGGATGGGGCCAGTTTCGACAGCGCTACCGGGGCTTTTTCCTGGACGCCCGATTTTGATGCTGCCGGCGTCTATGAAGGTATCGTGTTTACCGCCGTGGACGGTGGCGACGATACGGTCATGGTGACGGAGACCATAAGAATAACGGTCAACGACACCAACCGGGCCCCCCTCCTCAATGCGGTCTCTAACCGAGAGGTTCGGGAAGAGAGAACCCTCACCCTGACCTTATCCGGTTCGGATCCGGATGGCAACGCCCTGACCTTCTTTATGGAGATGTTACCGGAGAACGCGACCTTTAATACGGCATCGGCAACCCTCAGCTTTACCCCCGCCTTGGGTGCCGCAGGAGATTACGCGGTACTGGCCGGTGTGCGTGACAACGGCGCGCCCAGCGCCAGCGCGACACAGGCCTTTGTTATCACCGTGACCGAACGGGATTTGGGTGCGGAACTCGAAGAAATCGCCGAAACCTTGCTCGACGGCATCGGAACCGGTGATACCGACGGCAACGGCTTCTTCGATTTCACCGAAGCCGAAGCCCTGGTTTCCGGATTGCTCCAGAGTCGCTTCGACGGGCTGGATACCAATAACGACGGCTTCCTGTCCCGCAACGAGCTGCTGAATGCGGCACTGCGAAGTGATGAAGCCCTCGAAAGTGTCGCCCAGACCTTGTTGAGTGGATTCGCTGGTGGCGATGCAGACAAAGACGGAATGCTGAGTGAGACCGAGGCCATTGCGGTAACTTCGGCCCTGACGAGCCAACAATTTGCGGCCATCGACGCCGATGACGATGGCTTCCTGACGGAAGTGGAGATTTCCACCGTGGCGACTGCCCGCGCCAGGCGTCTGGAAGAATCGGCAGAACGGCTGCTGCTGTTTTTTGGCGCTGCGGATCTGGATGACAGCGGCACCCTCAACCGCGCGGAGATTGAGGCGGCCATTCCTGATTTGTTCCTCGGTGATTTTGAGAGCCTCGATCTAAATTTGAATGACCAGGTTTCCGAGGCCGAACTGAATACGACGGCGTTGACGGGCGATAGTGCACTGGAATCGGCGGCAGAGCTCATTATGGAATTCTTCTACGACGCCGACACCAATATGGATGGTCGCGTGAGTCGTGAAGAGGCCGTGCGGGGCATTTCGACCTTGACCCTTCGCGACTTTATGGAGCTGGATCTTGATTCAGATGGATTGCTCAGCCGGGAAGAAGTTTCCGTTGTCGCAGCTACTGGCGATAGGGATTTGGAATTGGCTGCAGAGGCGTTGCTGGCAGCATTCGCCACGGCCGACACCAACAACAATAACGCCTTAAGCCGCGATGAAGCGTTGACCGTGGTGCCCGAATTGACCTTGGCCCAGTTTAACGAGCTGGACAGCAATGGTAACGGTTCCCTGTCAGAAGCGGAAGTCGCCACCGCTGCGGGCCTCAATGATCCGGTACCCATGACGCCTGTCATCGTTGAGGGGGTTGTCGTTGGCGGCACCACCGAGACATCCGCGCTGGTGTATTGGAAAACCCAGGTGGACTCCGTAGCGACTGTGCGTTTTGGAACGTCTGCCGATGCCCTATCGCAGTCGGCTGCATCCAGTACGGCGAGCGGCATCCACGAGGTTACCCTCGATGGATTGACCGCAAGCACGACCTATTTCCTCCGGGTTGACTCGGTGAACCCGGGCGACATCGCACTGGCCAGTACGAGTCGCATCTATTCCTTTACTACACGGTCTACGCCGGACACCTCGGAGCCCGTCTTCGTGGCACCACCCGTTGTGGCGGCCCTCTCCGATACGTCGGTACTCCTTTCCTGGGGTACCAACGAATTCGCCTTCGGGGAAGTCCTTTTAAGCGATGCGACGGGCAATAGGACTTACGAACCGCCCATGGCGAGTCGTGAGCAGAGCGTTGTCATCGAGAATCTGACGCCCGCGACGGACTACGCTCTGTTGTTGAGCGCCGTGGACACCTCCGGTAACCGTGCGACGGTCATGCTCGACCTGCGCACCCTGGCCACCCCCTACCTGGCTCCGGCCCGTATCGTTGATGGTGTGCTGGTGACCCATGTGTCGGATACCTCCATTTCCTTGCGCTGGGCCACCGATATTCCAGCAAGCACGGAAGTGGCCTTCAGCGAAGATGACACCCTTTCTCTGGTGCAGACCTTGCCGGGCCTGCGACGGGATCATTACATAACGGTAGTGGGCCTCACGGCCGAGACGGCCTATAGGATCGAGGCGCGCTCGACCGATATGCTGGGTAACGGTGTGGCCCGTGGTGGTGCACAGACGGTGACGACTTTCGCAGTGACGCCCGCCGACCCACTGTTCATCACGGCGGCACCACGCATTATCGCCACGACGGACACGTCGGCCATCGTCTACTGGAAAACGAGCATCCCCAGTGACTCCACCGTCTCCTTTGGTATCACGGATGCAACGTCCCGGATCCAGTCTTCCAGCAGCTACGTCCTGGACCACCAGATAGTACTGACTGGGCTGCAGCCAGGCACCGGCTATCGGTTTAGCTGTCGTTCGACTACGCTGGATGGAAGCACCGTGACAGCCACGACCGTGGCAGAGCCGGGCCTGGATAGTGATACTATTCTTTACTTCACGACAAGCGCGACACCGGATGTTGTCGCGCCTCAGATAACGACCGGTCCGGAGGTGCTTGGCATCACAGACGAAGGCTTTACCGTGCGCTGGACGACGGATGAACCCGCCGACAGTTATGTGCGCTATGGTCTGGAAGCGGGCATTGTGCGTCTGGATTTCCAGGACAACCGGTACACCACCAATCATCTGGTTACCATTCGTGGGCTGGCACCTGAATCGGACTATCAGTTGATCGTGAACACGGCCGACCCCTCGGGCAATGGTCCCGCGTCGTCGGCACCCATCAGCCTCACTACCGTCGCCTCATTGGACAGTACGGGACCGCAGTTCCGGGCCGAACCAACGGCGTCGTCCGTTCTCAGTACTTCGGCGGTGATTCGCTGGTCTACCAATGAAATATCGAGCGGCCAGCTGACCCTTATCGTCGCGCCCAACGAAACACACTCGATTCGCTCGGTTGCCCTGCCTGCTACGGCCCAGTCGCTGGTGCTGGGTAACTTACTGCCGAACACGACCTATGGATTTGTCGTGCGCGCCATCGACCAAAATCAAAATGAGACCGTCAGCACGACCGGGCAATTTACGACCGCTGTTGCGAGACTGACGGTATCACCCACCCGACTGTTTCTGACCGCAGGCGATACCCGCAGGCTTACGGTGACCAGCGAAGATCCCAACGAAAACAGCTTCCAGTTTGTGTCCGAGAACAGCGCGATTGCCTCCGTCAGCACCACGGGATTGGTTACGGCGGAAGCGCCAGGATCAACCCGGATACTTGTGGCGGATACGGCGGGTGTTCGGGTAGTCACCGTGCCCGTCTCGGTCAGTGCGAGCAATGTGTCCGAAGACCTCAGCGGCTTCTTTACGCTGCTGGGAATCTTTCTGCTTCAAAACGGCGAGAGTGGCACGATTGGCCCCTGTTTCATCGCCACCGCGGCGGCAGGCACCCCACTCGCTCCCGAAATCGACGTGTTACGCCGTTTCAGAGACGACTATCTGCTCAGCAATGGTTTTGGAACCATGTTTGTGGATACCTACTATACGTTGAGCCCGCCCCTGGCCGATTGGATAGCCCTCCATCCGGCCGCGGCACTTGTCGTGCGGATTCTGCTGATCCCCGTCTTGCTACTGATAGGTGTCTGGATGCAGTCTCCCTTACTTACGATGGTCCTGATACTGCTTTCAGGGTGGTCGTTGCGACGGGTGGGCCAGCGTCTGCGACGCACCTGAGGCGGGTATAAAAATTCGAATTACGCAGCGCCAGTGCCCTTGTGGTACTGGCGCTTTCCTTTATCGGCTCTCCGCAGGGTGCTATAGTATCGCTCAATCCCTGCCCAGGTTTCGGGAATGGTCGGGAATCGTTTGCCTTTGGAGGAGTAGCACGGTTGATGGAAGAGCGCGGTCGCATTCTGGCCCTCGACGTGGGTGATGCACGGACGGGTGTCGCCGTCACCGATCTGAGTCAGACGATCGTTTCGCCCCATGCAGTCGTCGCCGAAGGGTCCCGCGAAAAGGCCTTGGTCGCGCTGTGCACCATTATCGCCAAGGCGGAGCCCGTGCTCGTCGTTGCGGGGCTGCCACTCCTGGAAAATGGGGACGAAGGGCCGCAGGCGAAAAAAGTACGCACTTTTGTGTCTATGCTGGCGGAGCGGATTGATGTGCCCATCGTCTTTGAAGACGAGCGGTATTCCACGGTTGCAGCCGATGAAGTATTTCGGGCGGCGGGGGCGAAAGGTCGAAAACGCAAAGGGGTGATTGATAAAATCGCCGCAGCCCATATTTTACAGAGCTATTTAGAACGGGTCGAGTAAATCGAAGTTGCCGTGACACGTAGTCGCGCAATACATGCTGGTATGTCCATGTCAAGTGAAGAGCAAATACAGGAAGCCCACCAGGAAGAACGACGCCGATTTCGATTTTGGCGATGGATGTTCTCTCTGTTCATGTATACCCTCGCGTTCAGCATCGTCTGTGTTGCCGCTGCGGCGGGCGTGGGCTATGTGCTCTATGACCACGTGACCGGAGAGGGGACGATGGGGCCTGTCGTGCCCATTGCCGTTCCCAAAGGGGCGACGGGACGTGATATCGGCAACCTGCTCGTCGGTGCCGAATTGATTGAATACGAAGGCTTCTTTCGTCTCGCCCAACAACTCGACAAGTCCGGTGGCCTCATTCAGCATGGCTACTATGAGCTCAACCAGGGACTGTCCGCCTCGGGCCTGCTAAAGCAATTACAGTCAGGGCCAACCCGGGGCCTTGAAGTGGATCGGGTCAAAGTTACGATTCCCGAGGGCCTGGCCATCGCGCAGGTCGCCGAGATGCGCCCCGATGGGGAGGCCTATCGCGGGGGGGCGAGCAATGTGGAGCTCATCGCGCGCCTTGGACTCACGGTGGATACGCTGGAAGGCTATCTGATGCCGGACACCTATTTTTTTGACGAGGAGCCGCCCGCGCCAGAGCTCATAGAACGACAGGTGGCCCATTTTGAGACGACCTATGCCGCGTTGATCAAGGAAATTCCCGGCAGCGACGCGTTTGATATGAATTCCATCGTAACCATCGCTTCGCTGGTGGAAGAAGAGGCGCGGGTGGAGTCGGAGCGTCCACTCATTGCTGCGGTCATGTATAACCGTCTTGAGAAGGGTATGCCCCTCCAGATGGACTCGACCCTTCAATTTGCGTTGGGTAAATATGGTCAGCGCATGCTGAATGCGGACAAAGAAGTCGACTCGCCCTACAACACCTATCGCTATGCAGGTTTGCCTCCCGGTCCCATTTCCAGCCCGGGCGCGGCCAGTCTCCGCGCCGCCTTGGCTCCCGCCCAGGTGGACTACCTGTATTTCGTTTCTAATGCCGATGGAAATACCCATACTTTCAGCACGACCATGGCGGAACATGAACGGGCCGTCGCCCGCTATCGCCGTGAGATCGCCGAGCAACGCCGGGCACTGGGTCAATAGGCTCCTCCTGGAAATCGTTTGGGAAAGCTTCGGTACCCCATTGCCGGGTACTATGTGACGGGGATTGATGCGGCCCGCTTGAGCGCTGTAGTGGGTGTATTTCTTGACTCATCTACAACGGGTTCTACGGAGCCAAAGTCCGTTGCCAGTTTCGAAGGACACGGGGCAGTTCGAACTTGGTAGTACGCGCGGGTTGAGTACGCGCGGGTTGAGTACGCGCGGGTTGAGTACGTGTTCTTGCACGTGGCGGGCGTTGCACCTATACAAAAACGGTGCGCCCGACCCAAGTGGGTCCGGCGCACCGATCAACGGTCTTCATTGGCGTGGGCTAATGGGTAGTTATTCTCCCCGTCGACGGTAGAATAATCCCGACCCAAGCATCACAATCAGCGTCAATCCTGCGAGGAAGATATCGCTGCTGTAATCGGCCATGGCCTTTTGTGTTGCGGCGGGCATGGGACAACCCTCACCTTCACCCTCGCCCTCCCCTTCGCCCTCGCCTTCACCACCGGTGTTGGAAGAGCGCATGGCGATGGTTACGGATTTGAGTTCGCCCGCGGCTACGTTCAGGGTCATCCGCTGTTGTTCAAAGCCTAAGGCGTTGACCACAACATCATATTGACCTTCCGAAATGGCCGGGAAGGCATAGATGCCCTCTGTATTGTCTGTAATGGATTTGAAGGCACTTACCTCCAGATTCAACGAGGCGGTGTTGATGCGTTTCTGGTTCGTGTCCTGCCAGACCGTGCAAAACACCGAGGCGGCGAGGATGGAGGAACTCTTCACCAGTATGGGCTCAATAATCGAAGGACCATCGACCCGGGCGTCCGCCTCACCGATACTTTCCACACCCCAGTAGTTTGACTGCATTTCAATGGACTCATCACGTTCATTGATGACAGCATTCCCTTCGATGGTCTTCAGGAAATCATTCCAGCCTGTTTCTGGATTTGTTTCATCGCCCAACGATTTGGTGGTCGGGGTTTCATCAATCGCACGAATGATGATTGCGGCGCCGGGCCGGGGCGGTGTGCCGAATTCTGCGGGAATATCCCCGAAGCTGCAGCGGCGAACGGTTGGTATTCCTCCGCCGATATCGATACCGACCCCCAGTGACGTGAAGCGACACAGGTCGATGACGGAGTTACCGGCCCGCGCGCCATCGGCGAGTATACCGGTTACGTCCCGAGCTGTCGTGCCTATAAAGTCAACACGGATAATCCGCATCGCCACATTGTTCATGTCGAGCATATAGGTTTCGTCGTCCGCGGGCATCAGGGTCATACGCCGGATGATGCCTCCCTGGACACCGGTTACCTGGCCCATCAAGATGACGCCTTCGCGACTTTGGCCTTCCAGAATGACGGCGCCGCGCAGCAGTACGTCTTCCACATAGGTGCCATTGAGAAGTACCACCCGGGCGGGGAAGGCGACGAGGGGTTGGGCCATCATCAGGGCGTGCGCGATGGAGGCAAAGGGACTCAGCACCGTGCCCAGACCAGTTACATCATTGCCCGTTGGAGAGACGAAGAGGGTGTGGTTGGGGCGGGTCGGGTCGCTGGGGTCACTATTTTCCAGGAACTCTTCCAGGTTGGTGAGACCATCCAGGTCGAGATCCTCCTCGGCATCATCGAAGAGGGGGGCCAGCCCAAATTGAACTTCGAAGCTATCGGCCATCGGGTAGTTCACACAGGGCCAGGCATTCATCGATATTCACTTCGTCTTCCGGCATATAGGTGATGGTGAAAATGGCGTTTTCAGTATTGCCGTTTTCCGCCTGATCGAAAATGGCGTTCGTGCCAATTTCCACCCTGACCACGCCCGGGGCGGCAGGCGTAATTACCGCGTCATACCGGGTGGCATTCACCTGGGTGTAACTGAACAAGGTCGCGTTTGTGAGCGTAACCTGAGCGGGAACCAGGTTGGTCACGGGTTCGCTTATCAGAATTGAAACACTGATGGGCGAATTCACCGTGGGACTCGATTCGTCCGAACTGAAGCCAATCGTTGGCGGTGTGCTGTCGATCGTAAGTTCGTCCGTCGTTGAATCTGTTCCCATGTTGTTGGCGAGCGTGGTGGCCGTTGCCATTACATCATAGACGCCATCCGCCAATGGGGCCGGAACCGTTGCGGTCCAACTGTTGCCACTGACCGTGGCAGTGACGGTCTGGCTGCCCACCGCAACCGACACCGTAAGCGAGGTTCCGTCTGACAACGTCCCACTCAATGTTGGTGTCGTATTGCTGGTAACCAGGGAATCAACCGTTATGGTGGGCGTGGAGAGGTCAACCACCAAGGCTCCGGGGAAGTTTTCCGTCGCCATGAGATTCAGGCTGTTGGTGGACGTAATGGTTACGTCGTAACTGCCCTGACTAAGTGCGCTCGTGACATCGGCACTCCAGCTACCACCGACTACCGTTGCGGTATAGTCCGCACCGACCACCGAAATCACTACCGACGTGACCGTGCTTTCGCTTGTCACGGTACCGGTGAGCGTCGGGGTGGTGTCGCTCGTCACGATATTGTTGATGGTCGCCGAAGGTAAGCGGGTATCGATTACCAATTCATTCGTCGTGTCATCAAAGCCCTCATTGCCGGCACTATCCGTACCGGTTACAACGACGTCGTAGGTGCCATCGGCTAGAGCGGTGCTCACATCGGCGGTCCAGGTGTTGCCCGTGACGACGGCGAGATAGGTTACGTTGTCGACCGTAATTGTTATGGTAACCAGACTCGCGTCGTTCGTCGTGCCGGTCAACGTGGGCGTTGCGTCACCCGTCGTTTTAGTATCAACGGTAACTACGGGGGCGGTGTTGTCCACCGTTACGCTGGACGAGGGGCCCGCAGCGCCGGCCACATTTCCCAATCCATCATTTGCCGTGCCTGCGGCTATGCTGATGCCGAGGCTACCGTCGCCGGAAATGGTGCCAATCGTTACGGTAGGTGTTGTCGTGTTGCCGCCGAATACGGATAGGGTACCTGTGGCACTTTCGGTGGAATTCAGCGTTAGGTCACCTGCTGTCAGGTTGACGGTGCTGGCTCCACTGTAGATGAGGTCGAAGGTTACCGGTCCACCGGCCACGATTGGGACGGAGGGACTACCGATGAGAATGGTCGGCGCGGTGTTGTCTACCGTGACCACTGCACTGGGGCCTGCGCCGGGTGCCGAGTTGCCGACGCCGTCTATGGCCGTGTCGGCATCGATAGAAATCCCCAGGGTACCGTCGCCGGCAATTCCACTCACCGTAACAGTCGGTGTCGCTGTGGTACCGTTTATTACCGTAATGGTGCCCGTCGCGGTCCCGGTACTATTCAGCGTTACGTTCGTATCCATCAAGTCGATATCGCTTGCACCCGTGTAGGTCACGGGGAAGCTGACCGGTCCCGTGGTGGTGAGGGATGCTGACGGGGTGCCGATGGCAAGGGTGGGGGCGGTGTTGTCCACCACAAAGGTTATGCCTGGGCCAGCAGCCAGCGCATTGTTTCCGGCGTTATCGGAAGCCGTGGCGGCCGCAATGCTGAAGCCGATGGTGCCGTCTCCTGTTATGGCGCTGATGGTCACCGTCGGTGTGGCGGTGGTGCCGTCTACAACCGATACCGTACCAACGGCATTGCCGGTCTTGTTGAGTGTAATATCCCCGGGGAGCAGATTGATGGTGTCGGCTCCGCTATAGGTGACCAGGTAGCTGACGGGGCCGGTTCCGGTGCTTGATTTACTGGGCGAGCCGATAGTGAGGGTCGGTGCCGCGTTGTCTACCGTGAAGGTTATGCTTGGGCCTTCCGCACCGGCACTGTTGCCGGCAGCATCGACGGCGGTTCCAGCGGCGATGTTGATACCAATAGTCCCATCGCCACTGATGCCGCTGATGGTGATGGTGGGTGTGGCCGTCGTGCCGTTGGTGACGTTTACGGTTCCCGTCGCAGTGCCTGTGGTGTTGAGCGATACATCACCCGTGGTGAGGTTAATCGTGCTCGCACCGGAGTACACAGGAGAATAGGTGACCGGGCCGGTATTGGTCACGGTTTGGGAGGGTGACCCAACGGTAATGGTCGGTGGGGTGTTGTCGACCGTGGCGGTTGCACTGGGGCCGTCGCCATTTGCGATATTACCCACATTGTCAAAAGCAGTCTCGGGGGTGATGGAAATTCCAACGGTGCCTTCGCCGGTAATGCTGCTGATCGTGACCGTCGGCGTGCTCGTCGTACCATTCGTAACGGAGATCGTGCCGCTGGCCGTGCCCGTGGTGTTCAGCGTAACATCGCCCGTCGTCAGGTTTACGGTGTTCGCCCCGGAATACATCACGGGAAAGTCTACCGGGCCACTTTGGGTAGCGGTCGGGGAGGGAGCACCGATCGACATGACCGGGCCGGTATTGTCGACGAGTACGGTCGTGCTTGGCCCGGCGCCCGCGGCACTGTTGCCGGCAGCATCCGCTGCCGTACCGGCACCAATGGTGATGCCCAAGGTGCCATCACCGCTGATACCCGAAAGACTTACCGTCGGGGTGCTGGTCGTGCCGTTTGCCACCGAAAGGGAAGCCGTTGCGGTGCCGGTGGTGTTCAGCGTGATATCACCGTTGGTGAGATTAATAGAGCTTGCGCCCGTGTAGGTGACCGTGTAGGCGACCGGGTTCGTCGAGGTAGCGGTAGGCGTGGGGGTTCCTATAGAGACCGTGGGCGGGGTGGTGTCAAACGTAACGGTGCCATCGGATACCTTGTTGACGGAGACACCGGTATTGGGATTGGGACTGCTGGCAAGATCCTGGAAGGTGCTGACCCCTGCCTGGGGGATGATGGTGCCATCGCCGGGAACGTTGGTGATGGTCAGGACAAAGGTCTTGTTGTCCATGGACGGATTGGTCAAGGTATAGGTGGGTTCACCGGCCGTGCCCGTGTTAATAAAATCCAAGGAGTCTAGGCCGGTAATTTTCTCATCGGCCGAGACATCAAAAATGATGGGCGTGGAATTCGTCGGGTCGGCCTGACTGCCGTTGACGTCTACAAATAGTGTCGGTGGTACAGATAATGTACCGCCTACGGGGCTGAAACGGGAGGTGTTGCCACTTACGGTTTCGGTCCAGTGGGCTTTGATTTGATAGCCGTCCAAGGCAGCAATATCTACGGGGACCATGAGGGTGCCCGTTGCCGTACTGGTTGCCTCCCCCACAAATATCTCAGCATCAGTGCCAAGGCCCGCATAGACTTGTACCAGATAGCCCGCGCCAGGTACATCGCTTAAGGAGACCATGTGGGGATAGCCGATAAGTGTGGTCGGCGGTGCCGGAGTCGCAATACCCCCATTCTCCGAGCCGAAATTAAAGCCGATAGGCGCGCTGGTGTTTCCGAATATGGAATTGTAGGTAATGGTTGTTTTGACCACGTTGCTGGTTTGACGGCTCAAGAAGACACCGAAAATTCCATTATTCGAAATGACATTGGCGCCATTGAGGCTGCCGCCAATAATGTTTCCGGTTGCGTCGGCCCCGGGTGACGTGAGAAGAATGCCGTTGCCCCCGTTGCCCAATGGCGTCGTGCCATCGGCCTGGGTGCCGATTAAATTGCCTTCAACGATGTTGCCGTTGCTGGAAGAGATTTTGATACCAGAAGTGTCGTTGCCGGAAATCAGGTTGCCCCCGGTACCGGAGGCGTCACCGATCCGGGTGTTGTACGCGCCGAATTCGATGAGGATACCAACCGCAGAATCGATCGGATATTTTGTGTCACCAGCGCTGTTGGTGCCTATGTAGTTGTTCAAAATGCTCGTGTTTTTTTGCGTCGATCCGGTGAGATAGATATTGGCCGAATTGTGTGCCGCCACGACATTGCGCCCGTTGACGGCATCGGAGCCAATAACGGTATTGTTAATCGAGTCCGGATCAGCAGAACCAGCGGAGATATAGATGCCGTATTGTCCGTTACCAAAGCCGGTGGTCCCGTCGGCACCTAAACCGATAATGTTGCCAACGATCTTGCTATTGAGCGCCATTTCCCCCGTACCGATGGTTTGGATCTTGATACCTTGTCCATTGTTACCCGCAATGACTTGCTTTCTAATCGTCCCCTCAGTACCGATGACGGTCCCGGAGGCGGCATTGATCATAATGCCATTACCCATGTTGGGAATGCTGATGGTGCCGTCTTTGTTCAGGCCGATGTAGTTGCCATGAATTGCATTGTTGTCCGCAACACCAGTCGGAGCACTGGCTTGTATCTTGATTCCATCACCCGTCGCGGATAATCCATTACCTGAAATAACCTGAATTTCACTCGTCGACGGGCTGCCGATCATGTTGTTGGAGGCATTGCTGATAGATACGCCGCCACCAAAATTGGAAATGGCGGTTGTGCCTGAGCTGTCTACGCCGATGTAATTGCCGAAGACGTTGTTATTCTGGGCCGTGCCCGTGCCCGCGTCGGCTTCAATGATAATGCCGGCACCCGTATTACCGGAGATCACATTTTTTTCGCTGCCGCCCGTTGCTCCGACAGTATTCCCGGAGGAATTGTAGATGCGGATACCTGCGCCGGAATTGCCCATGGCCGTAGCGCCATCGGTGCCGATAAAACAGCGACGAATCGTATGACCACTACTTGTGGGGCCCGTGATTCGGATGCCATCGTCCGTACCGTTGATAAGCGTGCAATCCAGGATCTGATAGTTGGTGGCTGTTCCGGAGAGCGCGATTCCGTAGGTTCCCGATTGGATAATCGTAATTCCCTGAATGACGCCGCCCATGCCCCCCTGGATATCAATCCCTGCATTGGTGGGATTGTCGCTGGAATAACTGATAATAACACTACCGCCACCATCAATGTTGATGGTCGTCGTGATCACAGGCATATTATTGCCTGGTGAAAGGGTACCAATCGCCACATCGAAATCGATACTGCCACCACCGGAATTGTTGGCTGCGACTATTGCTTCGTCCAAGCCAATACCGTTGGTGCCGGGAGTCATCTGGAGCGCCGTGAGGCTCGTGGTGTCACCACCATCGGGCGTGCCATTGACGACGTCAAATGCCGTCGTATTCACCGTAATTGCCGCGCTATTCATCGCCAGGAGTAATCCTGACGCGATTGCAGCTTTTTTTGTCCAATTCCAGACACGTGACGTCATGATAATTATTCCTCTTTTCCCTGCTCGTTCATCCGAGAAGGTATTGCATAACCAATAAGGCTATTTATCGGCCTGGTCCCGAGCGACTTTATCCGAATTACCCTGGGCGGGCAAGTCGAAGGACGCCTTCAATCCGGAACCTCAAGCGATAGTGTCGGTACAACACGTCGACACTCCGCCAACGATATATCACCCGGCCGGGCTGCCCCGTGCGCAACGTGCGTCTTCAGGCCCACAAGTACTCCACCCAAGTAAAGCATTTACCTCTGTAATGATAACATATGGATGGGGAGTCTGCATGGGGGGCATGGGCCAGGCACCTGTTTTTACGGGTCGGGAAGCTCCCTGTTATCAAGGGTGCGGGCATCGAACGGCCGATATTCCTCACCAATTGCGGAAATTGCGTGGTCGGTGATTTGAGCAAAACAGGTGCAGTAGTGGTGTTATCAAAATGTAAAAAGTGAAATATGCGGGAATTGCGGCACAAATAGTCACGGATTTGCCTCTTGCTGTTGCATTTTTGACAAACATTTGCGTATGCTCCCCATCAATTCCATGAAACCTTCAAAAGGAATTTCCAATGGCCTGTGAAGCCACCGCCTATGCCCGCGCCGGCCTGATCGGCAATCCATCCGACGGCTACTATGGCAAGACGATCAGCGTTGTCCTTCGGGAATTCGCGGCGAAAGTCAGTCTCTACGAAAGTCGGGAGATTGAGATTGTGCCCAGTCTTCAGGATCGCTCCATCTATAAGTCACCCAACGAACTCTATGAAGATGTGAAGAACAACGGATACTACGGTGGCATACGGCTCATGAAAGCCACGATATGCCGCTTTATCGAGTATTGTAAAGAGCAATCAATTTCCCTGGAAGAGAAAAACTTTTCCATACGCTATCGCTCGACCATACCCCGTCGCCTCGGGTTGGCCGGATCAAGCGCGTTAATTACGGCCACGCTCCGCTGTTTGATGGAATACTACGACGTAGATATCGATCCGAGGTTTCAGCCCAATCTTATATTGAGTGTTGAAGCGGAGAAGTTGGGAATTGCCGCAGGATTGCAGGATCGGGTAATCCAGGTATACGAAGGCTGCGTGTTCATGGATTTTGACCGGGAACATATGGAGACCGAGGGCTTTGGCCGCTACGAGTCCCTGGATCCGGCCTTGTTGCCCCCTTTATTTATCGCCTATCGACAGGATCTCAGCGAAGGGTCGGAAACCTTCCATAATAATATTAAAGCGCGCTGGGCCGCTGGCGATGCCGAGGTGGTGCAGGCGATGAAAGATTTTGGGTCCTATGCGCAAGACGCGCGGGATTTAATCGTCGCGGGCCGTGGCCGCGAAATCGGGCCGCTGCTGGATCAGAATTTTGACCGGCGCAAGACGCTGTATACGCTGGATCCCCGTAACATCGACATGGTGGATAGAGCACGCTCCGTTGGGGCTCACGCAAAGTTTTCCGGCTCAGGCGGGGCGATTGTGGGGGTATACGACGATGAATCCACCTATGAAGCGTTGGTGGAGACCATGACGGAAGGTAATATTGCCGTCTTCAAACCCACTATACTTGCTTCCGAATAAACCGGTTTAACCATCACGAGGTAAAGATATGGGCACGCTCTACGTTATCGCCACTCCGATTGGAAACCTGGAGGATATGACCCTCCGGGCTATTCGGTTGTTGAAAGAAGTGGATGCCCTGGTGTGTGAAGATACACGGATGACCCGCCGCGTTCTCGACCGCTATGAAATCGACCGCCCACGGACCATGTTCAGCTACCACGAACACAACGAGGACCGGGCAGGTAATCGAATACTCGGCCTGCTCAACGAGGGCTGTGCGGTTGCTCTGTGCTCCGACGGCGGATGTCCCGGGGTGAGTGATCCGGGCTATCGAATCATTCGCGACAGTATTGATGGTGGCCATGAGGTGGATGTAATTCCCGGTGCCACGGCCGTGACGACCGCGCTACTGGCCTCCGGTCTTTCTACGGCTAGTTTTACCTTCAAGGGATTTCCGCCGCGGAAGTCGGGCCAGCGTCAGCGTTTTCTCGCGGACGATCTCGACTCGCCCCACACACAGATTATTTACGAATCTCCCTTTCGCATCGGGAAATTGCTTGCGGACGCGTTCGAAGTTTTCGGTGATCGCCAGGCCGCCGTCTGCATTGAGCTAACGAAAAAGTTTCAAAAGGTAGAGCGGGGATTTCTGGGCGATCTGGCCAGGGATTTCGCCGACCGGAAGGTCAAGGGCGAGATTTGTCTGGTCATTGCAGGCAACAACGTGAAGTTTCGGAGAGAGGAATAAGGGGTATAAGGGGAATGCACTTTAACTGGGTTGAAGTCATCGGGGGTGATGTAGTAAACTGGACCAGTTCTCAGGTCTTGAGAGTTAAGTTCGGGATTCACCCGGCAGGCGCAGCGTTCAATTATCGCGCCATTACACTGTGGTAACGCCGTGTGAAATTGTATCCATTTGAATGCGGCGCACCGTCATATGGCGCGCTTTTGGGGGTTGTCCGTTTTGCCCGGCCGATAGACGGCCTTACTTGCTTGACGGCGGAATCTCCTCCGCTGTCGGTTCAATTAGCCACGAACAGGAGTATTTTCAATGGCTAAGAATGACGTAAATTTCAGTATAAACCTTGACAGCCCGATTGCCGTATACGTACAAATTGAGAACCTTGTGCAATTCGCCATTGCCTCCGGCAAACTGGCACCCGGTGACACCCTGCCTTCCGTTCGTGACATGTCTGGCATGTTGGAAATCAACCCGAATACGGTTACCAAGGCGTACCGCGATTTGGAATTGATGCGATTGGTTCACACCCGTCGTGGTGTTGGCGTTACCGTATCCGAAGCCGCTCCTGGCCTTTGCACCGACACGGCGCATACCATGGTTCAGGCGCACCTTCGTGATGCCGTGGCCGAATGTATCGCCAGCGGCATATCTGCTACCGACGTGCGGAAGTACGTGAAGCTCGCGATTGATACCAATGCCCAGCCCTATGAAGTGCTGAGCTGATAATTATATTGGCAATACGGGGGGCGGGTTGATTTACTCCGTTCCGCTTTGCCAACCATCTTTACCCACCAGGGGTACGAAGATGCAGTTGGTGTGGGCGGTCGGGTGCAACTCGCTCCCCCGTTTTACAATATGAATCAAGGTCTGTTTGCGCCGCTCCCCTACGGGACAGACCAATCGCCCCCCCTCGCTCAACTGCTCAGGTAGTTGCGGCGGTACCCGGGGACTTCCGGCGGCAACGATTATGGCGTCATAGGGGGCACCGTCAGGAAAGCCCCGGCTGCCATCTCCCCAATAACACGTCACGTTCTGTATCCGAAATTGATGAAGACAGGACCGTGCCCGTTCGTGGAGCCATCGGTCCGCCTCTATGGTTATAACTTCCCGACACAGACCGGCCAGGATGGCAGTGTGATAGCCGGATCCCGTCCCGATTTCCAGGACGCGATCACTCGGGGCCAGGGCCAGCAGGGCCGTCATGCATGCGACCATATAGGGCTGGGAGATGGTTTGCCCATTGCCGATAGGCAGTGGTCGGTCGTCGTAGGCCTGAGGCTGGTAGTCCAGGGGAACGAAACAATGACGGGGTACGGCATCCATGCGGGCAAGTAGCGCTTCGTCCGTAATGTCTCGATCACGCAACTGTCCCGTCACCATGGCGTGTCGCTGGGCCAGAAATTCATCTTCTCGCATGGGCTACCTTTGACGCGGTTGTACCCTGCGACCGACGGTGCCGTCGCTTGGACTAGGAGTCTGACTCCTAGTAGCCGACCAGGACCAGACGAACAATATAGACGCTCGCAATCGCAGCGATTGGGGACCAGTCCATGGGGCCCATTGGGGGCAGGATGCGTTTCATGGCTTGGATAAGGGGATCAGTCGATTTTGGGATGAAAACCCAGACGCCACGAAACTCGAGTTCGAGGCGGCTTTCCAGCCAGCGGAGGAGCAGGGCCATCATGTAAAGGGTGAGGCTCGAAAACGCTATAGCGGCGAGGATGTGGGTGGCAGGCATTTCAGGGGATACTCCTTCAAACAATGATAGACGGCGCCACCGCGCCGTAATTCGCTTCTCCATAGTGCCACAGCATCCACCCAAAAGTCATCTGATACCGGCGGGTTAGCACTCGCCAGCGCATCATGTAAGCCCTTGTGGGAGGCCCGTCCCCGCCGCAGTCGAAAGAGTGTGACATGGGAATGGAAGGCGCGCTCCTCCGATTTCAGCCCGATCTCTCTGGCTGCGGATCGAATCAAGGGCACGACGGCTCCCATATCTCCCCGGAGGGTTCGGGTGCCCACCCAGACCCCATTGACCCGCTCTGAGGACGGATAGGCTTCGACACGGTCCAAGCCGAGTTGAAGGGCCGACACCTTCCCCAAGGGCTCCGTCAGGGCCTGGTCCAAGGTACCCAGGTTTTCATGGGTGATGTTGCCCAGGAATTGAAGTGTAATGTGAAAATTCTCCGGGGCGACCCAGCTTGCCCGAAGGCCGGTCCGGCGGAAACGGTCCTGGAGTTCCGCCAAGTGGGTCCGAAGTGTCGTCGGCAGGGGGAGCCCGAGAAAAGCCCGAAACCGCGCTTCACTCACCCGCCCGGTAGCGCCATATTTTCAATGCAGCAGGCCGGAATTCCTATATCGGCCACGACGACCCGCCCGAGATACTTTTGGGCCACGGGGCTTTTGAAACCGGTCTTGGCCCATTGAAAGGTGACCGTCGTCTGCGCCTGAACACAGGCACCGCAGGGGGCACCCGAGTCTGCATCTAATCCGGAAGGCAGATCTACGGCGACCGTCTGTAGGGGGGGCCATCCGTCGATCATGGCGCGAGGCAGACCGCGCACTTCACCACGGATGCCGGTGCCCAGCAGGGAGTCCACCAGTATGGCGTAGTCGCCCAGTGCTTCCAGCGTATTGTTGACGCCGTCTAAATCCGTTACAACATCGATGGTGCCACCAAGTCGCAGATAGGCGTTGAGGAAGGTTTGGGCATCCCCCTTTATATCCTCCATCGCCGCGACGAGAAAAACGTGCACCTCCAGGCCGGCGAGCAGAGCCAGCCGTGCAACGACGAACCCATCGCCGCCATTGTTGCCTTTTCCACAAATGACCGCCACGGGAGACTGATCGATTTCCCGGAAGACCGCCGTGCCCGCGCTGTTCATGAGCACGGCCCCAGGTATCCCAATATCCTCAATACAGCGGCGATCCGCCTCGCGCATCGCTGCTGCCGTCACAAATTGCGTTGTCATGAATAAACTCCCCGGTACTTTGCCCTGTTGTCCACATCCTGACACTTCAGTATAAAAATGTCAAACAGGGCCTTCTTTCGATATATCCGGCTGCTGAATGGTGGGGTATAGCGCTGCGGTTGGGCATGGTTTGGGCCGTCGATGGTCCTCCCGTTTACGCATTGCGGTTCGGGACTGTAGTTCCACAATGGTCAGCGAAATAAGTAACATTTCTGCGGGGTTTGTGGTAACGTGAGTAGGTGTTTCGACACGATGACCGGGGTGCACGTTCATCTCGATAAACGGTTACAGAGGCGTTGAGTCATGTTGCGATTTCAGTTACGTTGGTTTTCTATAGTTCTATTGACACTGCTCATTGCGGGATGTCCGCTGCTCAATATCGGAAACAACACCTTCACGAGCGCCGACCTATCCAATGACCGATTTGTGGGCGACGGACCCGTAGCTGCCGGTGCGGAGAATGATGGCGCAACCGATGGGGGCGGGGGCGTGCCCCGGGTGGTCGTGGAGCCTGACGTTATCCGACGGAACGGGGCGCTTCTTTACATTCTGAACCAGTTTCGTGGCTTGAGCATTGTGGATTTGAATTCGGATGCCCTGCTGGTTCAGGTGCCGATTAGCGGTATTCCCCGTGACCTCTATTTTGTCGACAACACGGCCTATGTATTGGTAGGCAATGGGCGAAGCGTTGACGTTGCGGGCGATGCGATTGAAATTACCACCGCATCCCGTCTGATAGCCGTTGATGTCACGGAGCCTTCCGTGGCTTCCATTCAATCAGAAATTTCCCTGACTGGCGACCTGGTAGATAGCCGACAGGTGGGTGAAATTCTCTACGCCGTCACCGCAGATTACGGCTATGGATACTACGGTGAGGTTGATGGCGGGCGCAGCGCAGATTCGACATCGGGCACCACCACGGTAACCAGTGTGAATCTTTCCGCCCCAACCGCCCTGGCTACGGTAGATTCCCTGGAATTCAGCGGTACCGGTCATGTAGTCCACGTAAACAACGAAGCGGCTTTCATCGCGACGAACAACTGGAATGCCAACAGCACGTCGATTGTCTACCTGGATATTTCCGACCCGTCGGGAACGATTCGCGAGGTAGGGACGATGGCCGTCCGTGGCTATATTGCCGATGCATTCAAGATGGACGCCTGGAACGGAGCGCTGCGGGTCGTGTCATCGGAATGGCAAGGTACCAATCAAGTCTTCGTGAGTACCTTCGATTTGGCCGACCCCACCTTGACGCGATTGGCGGAACGACGTATTGAAGGGGCCGAAGGAGAAAGTCTGTTTGCAACCCGATTCGACGGTCCTCGGGCTTACGTAGTGACCTTTCTTGTTGTCGATCCCCTCTTTGTTCTGGATTTGAGCGATCCCGTCAATCCGGTCGTGCTGGGTGCCTTGGAGGTGCCGGGTTACTCGACCCATATTGAGGCACGGGGCGACCGTCTCATCGCCCTGGGCGTGGATACGGACAACGGTCGACAAATCACCATGAGTATTTTCGACGTTTCGACCGCAGGGGCACCGACCCTCCTTGACCGCGTGAATTTTGGCGGGGACTGGTCCTGGTCGAACGCCTACGGCGACGTTAAATCCCTGACCATTCTGGATGATGCTATTATTGTCCCCTTTTCCGGATGGAATGGCGGGAATGGTCAAGGTTTTGACCGGCTCCAGTTTATTGCCTACACGGGCGATACGCTGGACCTTCGGGGCACGGTGGATTTGCAGGGTAGTATACTTCGTTCCTTCGAGTATGACCGTCGTTTCTACGGCGTGACCACCGAGCAACTTGCCCGTATCGACGGGACGACGCTGGATACCCTGGCCGTGGAAGCTACCGTGACCCTCGCGGAAAACCTGGTTGACTATCTGCCCGTATCTTCCGAGCTTTCGATAGAATTAATCTCCCCATCGAATGGCGACCAGCTCGTCATTCGAACGGTGGATGGGGGTGGGGGCACGCGCGGAGAGCTCCGTGTCGATAGCGGCTATTACCAGAACGCCTGGCTGTACGACGATACGCTGGTTGTTGTCGGCATCGTCTGGTCTGAGCAAGGGGGCTATCGGGTCAATTTGATAGACCTGAGCCAGCCCGATGCTCCCGTGCTGGCGGCCACGGTACCGGTGAAGGTGGATCCCTACTATGCCTATTATGGCTTTGATATCTACAGCGACGTCGGATTTCCGGAAGACGGTATTGCCGCGAAGGACATCATTGGCTACCCCTATTACTACGGTGCTGCCGAAGACGCGGCCTTCCTGGTGGGTGACACGCTCGTCTTGCGATGCTTTGCATCCCGCTTTGACCGGGTGATCGGCACCGCAAACGCCTATCAGGGGCTGGCGTTGGTAAATCTTAAAACCGCCACGTGGACAAAGACCATCGGGTTGGGTGCGGAGAGTATCGTTTCCCTCAACGCGCGAGCGGATCGGTTGTATCTGAGCACAAAAAAATCTGCCGGAAATTCGTTGTTCAATCCGAAGGCGGCCTACTACATTCAGGAAATTGATATTCTGAATGACCGAGAAGGAACGCCCGCGAATGTGCCCGGTGCCTTCGTGGACTATGATGGCGAAAGCGATTTATTGACGTTGCTCGACCATCAGTGGGGACTAAACGGGTCATTGACCACGAGTCTGGAGACGGTAAGGTGGAACGGTGATGGCCCGGTAAATGTCGCGGATAGTCTGGTTTTACCCGCGGGAAGTTACGGACATCGTGCCACTGATTCTCGTGTGTACGTTGAACAATACAATGAGGGCGGTCAGCTGTATCAGGTTTCTGTGTCGGCGTCGGGTGCGCTCTCTCTGGGCAAGGCACTTCAATACGGTTCCTATTATGGCTCCTTGATAGCCGTCGCGGGGGACCATGCCTTCGTGAATATTGGGGGAAGTGCGATTGCCCACTATGTGTTCTCCGGAGGGAATGGCATGCTGGAAAGTTATGTCGAAGTGGCGGGATACCCGACGACGGTGCGTACTACCGGCGACATTGCCTTTTTTCCCGCCGGTTATTTCGGCCTGATTGCTGTGCCCTATTAGCACCACAATTCGCTTGTTTTTTCTTCCTTGGGGGGGGAGCGGTTCACTGCGTTCCGATAGCGGTGTAGTCCCAAACGATTTGGACTGCATCTGGCCCGTGTGTTAGGGTCTTTGGGGGAGATCTCGGCAACGTTACAACTGGCCGCGCAGTGCACGCGGAGTTACTTCGGGACGCGTATCGAGGAACAAAAGTATGGGATCCAGCGAGGGTTCATGGTCTGGGACTACATCGGTGGGAACATCGCTGCAGCTAATTACTGCGGGGATCGTCGCGGTTGCGCTCATGCTCACACTGGGTATCGGCTATGTGACGACCGTCGCCGCCATGGAGCAGGAATCCCTGCGTGCGTTGCAGCATCTCATGGAAAGTCGATCGAGCGCCGACAGTTCCCAGTTCTTTCAGGCCGAAGACAATGTGCATCGACTTAAAGAACGATTGCTGGAGTCGCTCTCCGAGATAGACGATGATTTCGCGGAGGCCGAATTTCATCGGCTCTTCCAGCCCTCGGAAGATGGACTCTGGCGGGTACGTCCCGCATTCGATGATTTTGCCCGTCTCCCCTCGCTCTATCTGCAACAGGATGCCCCGTTGACGCTCTCGCTATATAAACGGGCGGTCGTAAGCTATCAGCTTTTGGCTGAGCGGGGCCCCGCCATTGTGCCACCCTATTACTCGGTCTACATGGATTTTGTAGAGCGGGGATTGATGGTCTATTCGCCCTATGTGAACTGGGGCGCGGGTGCCACACGGGAAACAGACAACTACAATTATCCCACCATGATTGGCTCCATGCCGGCGAACAATCCGGAACGGAAAAAATTCTGGACACCCGTATATTTCGATGAAGAAGCCGCCGTTTGGATGGTTTCCGTCATCGAGCCCCTGGATGTGGCGGGGGAGTGGGTGGGAACCGTGGGGCACGACGTCAAGATAGACTCCTTGATGAAGAGCAACCTCGCAGAGATTATTGAGGGCACCTACAACATTATTCTGAGCCGGGAGGGCCAACTGATCGTACACCCGGATTTTACTGATCGTATTCAGGAGGCGAAGGGTGATCTGTCCCTCTCCACTCTGAATGACCCCGTATTGAGCCGCGTGTCGGAGATTGCTCAGGGGCTAACGGACTTTCCAACGATTGGTGAAGATCCGCTGGACCCTCAATGGTATGGTATCGCCAAAATTGATGGCCCGGATTGGTTTCTGGTTACGGTCTATCCAGAGCGCCTCGTTTTTCGGCGGGCTTTTCAAGCGTTGATACTGCCCATATCCATCGGGCTCATCATATTGGTCATTGCGTTGGTCCTCATGAATCTAGCGGTTCGCCGCTCCATATTGCGTCCCCTCCAATTCATGGATGACGCCGTATATAACATGACGCAGGGCGTGCGCGCGGGTACAATTCCTATCGAGACAGACGACGAGTTTGGCCGGCTCGCGCGGTCTTTTGAGTCCATGTCGGAGCGATTAGAGCGACGGGAGCAATCCCTTGAAGCGTCCCACCGGGACTGGGAACGTACGTTTGATACGGTCCCGGAAATGATCGCCATGTTGGATTGTGACACCCGCATCAAGCAGGCCAACAAGACCTTTCTGGAACGGCATGAGACCGACGCGGAAGGGTGCATTGACCGCAAGAGAATGTCCTTGCTTCACGACGGCGACGGGCCCGGGCTGAAAGAATGTCTGGCGCTGCTGCTGGCAACGCAGCGCCCCCAACATCTGGAGTTGCGCTTCGAAACAATTTCAGGCCACTTCGATATCACGTTGGCACCCATGTTTGATGATAGTGGTGCGCTGGTTGGCATCGTGGAAGTCTCACGGGACATAACCGAGCAAATACATTTGGAAGAGCAGTTGCGTCACGCGCAAAAAATGGATGCGGTTGGTCAACTTGCCGGAGGTATTGCTCACGATTTCAACAATTTATTGCAGGTGATACTGGGCTATACCGAGGGACTCCTCATCGATCTGAAGCCGGAAGAAACTGGTTTCGAAGAATTGACCGAGACGCAGAAGGCGGCTGAGCGGGCCGCGGCCCTAACGCGACAGCTACTCGCGTTCAGTCGCAGACAGGTCATCGTGACGAAGTCGCAGGACTTGAATGAAATTGTGTCCGGAACGGTCAATATGGTCCGTCGACTCATCGGAGAGCATATCGATCTGTACTACATTCCGGCCCCGGAGGCGGCCATTGCCGATGTCGATCAAAATCAGATCGAGCAAGTGATTCTTAATTTGTGTATCAATAGTCGGGACGCCATGCCCGATGGCGGCGTACTTACCATCGAGTTGAAGACGATTTTTCTCGACGCAACGTTGGATCCCGTCCGGGGCGACCTCAAGTCGGGAGAATATGTACAGCTGATTGTTACGGACTCAGGAACGGGCATCCCTCCGGAGATTCAGGATCATATATTCGAACCATTTTTTACCACGAAGGAAACGAATAAAGGTACGGGACTTGGGCTCGCGACGGTTTACGGCATCGTACGACAACACGACGGCAGTATCGAACTTTACTCCGAGCCCGACCGGGGGACGACCTTCCGGGTATTTCTTCCCGTGTCTCCGGGGGCGGTGGGGACGGGCCTCAAAGACGTGGAGGTTGCGGTGTCTGGTGGCGATGAATGCATTTTAGTCGCGGAAGACGATGAGCAGATTCAATTGCTTGTGAAGAAGGTCTTGAAATCTGCGGGCTACACCGTATTGGTGGCGCGGGATGGGGAGGAGGCGTTGAAAATTTACGAGTCCCATGGTTCCAAAATCGATCTTCTTTTGCTGGATGTAATTATGCCCAAAATTAATGGAAAAGTGGTGTTGGAACGCATTCAGGAAGTCCGTCCAGACGTGCCCTGCCTGTTTGCCAGTGGCTACAGTCAAAATGCCCTTCACAACAATTTTAAACTACAGGCGGGTCTGAACCTGATTGAAAAGCCCTATAGACGCACCGACCTGCTGCAGAAAGTAAGGCGGGTACTCGAACAGCGAAATGGGGAGACGTCGTGAGGTGCAGTCGGGCAAATTGGCACCGCTTGCAGATGCTTCAACTTGACACCGTACGCCCATTTCTGCTATTAATAACCATTATTAATAAGTAAGGAAATGCTGTGAACTCGCCCGTACAACGTATGACCCGCCAGCGGTCCGTAATTCTGGAGCAATTGCAACAGATGCGCACCCATCCAACGGCAGATGAGTTGTATGTTGCTGTTCGCCGCCAACTGCCCAATGTCAGTTTGGGCACCATTTATCGGAATCTTGACGTACTGGCCCGATCGGGGTGTGTGCATAAGCTGGATTCAAGTGGTGGCCAGGCTCGATTTGATGCGGAATTGTCACCCCATCACCATGTGCGGTGTCGCGATTGCGGCCGAATCGATGACGTGGCGATCACTCCGGAAATGACCATCCACCCGCCGAAAATAAGTATGCGGGGCTTTGAAATTGAAGATTATCGGGTTGAGTTTGAGGGGCGCTGTCCGGATTGCCGATAGCAGATCTGCGTAACGTAAAACACACCCATACACACCACACTGGAAAGTGATATTCATGATTAGTCAGGCCATGCAAGACGCCTTTAATAAACAGATTAACGAAGAGCTATTCAGTGCATACCTGTATGCATCCATGGCCAATTATTTCGAAGACAAAAGCCTGAAAGGCTTTGCCCATTGGATGCGCCTCCAGTCCGAAGAGGAATTGGTACACACCCGTCGTATCGTTACGTTCATGAATGATCGTGGTGGTCGCGTACTCCTGGCCGCCGTCGCGGCGCCCCAAAGTGAGTGGGAGACACCGCTGTCGGTCTTCGAAGCAGCCTACGCCCATGAATGCCATATCAGCGGTTGTATCAATGCCCTTTCCACAAAGGCCATCGAAGAGAAGGACCACGCCAGTCATGCATTCCTGGAATGGTTCGTTACTGAACAGGTCGAAGAAGAGTCCAATGCGGACGAGATTGTTCAGCAGCTCAAGTTGATGGAAGGCGCGCCCGGCGGTCTGTTTTTGATGGATCGTGAGTTGGCCCAGCGTACCGCCGGCCCGGATACAACCAGCGCATAATAACTATCTGACGACGATTCTCTTCGGGGGAGAATCGTATCTTTCGGTCATAGAGGTTTGTTAATTCGGGGCGCGCCTGTGACCAGATCAAACCATTACCAACGCCCGTGCTGCACCCAGCGAAGGCATAGACACCACGACTGTATTTTTGCAACGAAAACAAACCTGAGGAAATTAAGTAAATGAGCGTCCAAGTCACCCAGCCCGCACCAGATTTCACGGCGACTGCCGTCATGGCCGATAACAGCTTCAACGAAGACTACAGCCTCTCTGCTCTGCAGGGTAAGTATGTAGTTCTCTTCTTCTATCCCCTCGACTTCACCTTCGTATGCCCTTCGGAAATCATCGCTTTTGACAAGAAGCTCGCCGAATTCCAGAGCCGCAATTGTGAGGTTGTGGGTGTGTCCGTCGATTCTCATTTCTCCCACTGGGCGTGGAAGAATACCCCCGTGGAAAAAGGGGGCATCGGCAACATACAGTATCCCCTCGTCGCTGACCTCACCAAGCAGATTGCCCGCGACTATGGCGTCCTGGTGAACGAGTCCATCGCCCTCCGTGGCCTGTTCCTCATCGACAAAGAAGGCGTCGTGCAACACGCCCTCGTTAACAACCTTCCCCTGGGACGTAATGTGGACGAGGCGATTCGTGTCCTCGATGCCCTTCAGTTCACCGAAGCCCATGGCGAAGTTTGCCCGGCCAACTGGAACAAGGGTGATGAAGCCATGAAGCCTTCCGCCGAAGGTGTGGCCGAATACCTCGGCAAGCGCGCTTCCTGAGCAGCAACTACCGATTAAAAAAACGCGCCGTGATTGAGTAATCAATCACGGCGCGTTTTACTTAATGTCGGGGTCACGGAGTGCCGCAGGTCTGCTCCACTTCGATAATCACACCACGCAGTTCCAAGGTTGGAATGGCGCTGCACAGGGACACGGAATCCAGAGGATTGCCCGTAAGGCGAATGACATCATTGTTTCCCAGTCCTTCATTGAGTACGAGGGGGGAGAGGGAAGAGATCTGATTCATTTGCAGGGTCAGGATTTCGAGCTGGTTCAAGGGGGTGAGCGGCGCTACATCGATGATGCCGTTCGCCGAGAGTTGAAGTTCCCGGAGATTTATCAGGCGTCCAATGGGCTCAATATTCTCAAGCTGGCATTCGAAGAGTATCAGTGATTCCAACGCAATCAGGTTTCTGATGGCCCGCAGATCATAGATATCCGTAGCGGCGAGGTCGAGAAAGGTCAGTTTCGCGAGGGAACTCAACGCGGCGAGACCATTACCATTACCCTCGCCGTCCACCACATCGCTCTGTCGAATGCCGGTAAAGGCCAGGGAAAGCTCCACCAACGCACGAAGCTGATCAACGGTGCGAATATCCGCCAGCTCGCTGTTTCGTTCCAGATTGAGCAATTCCAGTTTCAAGAGACTCGCGAGGGGGCGAATGTCCTCGATATGGTTGATACCCAGGTCCAGTTCCCGGAGGGTCGTCAATCCATTGAGTGGGGTCAAATTGGCAATATTGTTATTACGCAGGTTCAGGGCACGCAAGGCCCCCATGGTGGCGAGGGGGCTGATGTCGGCAATGTTGTTGCTCTCAAGATAGAGTTGCTGAAGATTTATGGCCTTATCCAGCCCGGCCAGGTTGGTTATTCCCGATTCGCTGCCATCAAAGGTGCGCAGGCCTTCCAGATCACCCACGCGGATACTGCCCAGAGGACGTTTCAGGGTGACCCGAAGCGCCGCATCCAGACGGGTATCCGGAAAGCGGATCACTTCCCGCACCGTGATCAGGTTTTCCACCACGATATCATCGGTGCCCCAAGGCGTTTCCACTTCCAATCGGACGGTGTAAACGCCTCGTTTGGTATAGGTGTGGACCGGATTAATAGCGGTACTTACATTGCCATCGCCAAAATCCCATCGCCAGTGATTGATCGGCTGGCCGCCATCATTGCTCACATCGTGAAAGGTCACCTCCAGTGGGAGATCGCCGTCCGTAATCGAGGCGTCAAGTTTCGCGATGGGCAGGTAAAACTGGCAGCCGGATGAGAGCGTAAGCAGGCTCATCAGCAAGATACCGTAGACGCGCATAGATAAGAAATCCTTTTGGGAGTCGATTATATGTCTTGATGCCGCCCTCGGTTGGCACGAATTGGCCAAAGGCGTTCGAGGGTGCGTCCCTAGTATAGGTATTTTGCCGAATGATGTCATCTTTGTTCGCAGTGGGGGCACTTCGGTGGCAAAATGGTTGACAAGAATCCAAGGTCTTGTCACAATGAGAATGCTAACCTACCGATAGGTAGGCGGGGTTCGTAGCCCTTGCAGGAGGAGAGGTGGGTCATGGATTTTTCATTGCCAGATGAGTTGATCATGTTACGTGACGCTGCCCGAGATTTTTCGGATAGGGAAGTGGCACCCTGCGCCCAGGATTGGGAGCGGGCCGGCCGATTTCCCGATGAAATGGTCCAAAAGCTTGGAGAGCAGGGGTTTATGGGGATTCTTGTTCCCGAAGCCTATGGTGGCTCAGGGTGCAATTACCAGGCCTTTGCCACCATTCTGGAAGCGCTTTCCCGACACGACGGGGGCCTTGCCCTGGCGGTCGAGGCCCACAACGGACTCGCCTGTCAGCATATACTCATCGCGGGCGACGAGGCACAGAAGCAGCGCTACCTGCCGCCCCTCGCGGCCGGGGAGTATCTGGGCAGTTGGTGCCTTAGCGAGCCCGGCTCGGGTTCCGACGCCATCGCCATGGAATGTACTGCGACACGGGACGGCGATGGGTGGGTCCTCAACGGCGCGAAACAATTCATCACCAACGGGGACCGTGCGGGAATCTACGTCGTTATGACGGTTACCGATTCCCAGACCGTGCCCCGGGGTATAACGACTTTCGTGGTGGAACGGGGTACGCCCGGACTGAGCACGGGCAAGCCCGAAGAAAAACTCGGCATGCGCTCCTCGGACACCGTGGCGGTTATGCTCGATAACGTGCGCGTACCCGATAGCCACCGTCTCGGCGCGGTAGACCGGGGCTTCGACGATGTAAGAGCCGTTTTGGAACATGGCCGTGTCATGATCTCCGCCCTGTCCCTCGGTTTCGCCCGGGGTGCCCTGGAGGAATCGGGGCGCTATGCTCGGGAGCGTAAGGCCTTTGGCAAAGAACTTGTCGCCTTCCAACTTATTCAGGAAAAACTGGCCGATATGGCGACCCAGGTGGAAGCGGGACGGCTTATGGTCTACCATGCAGCCTGGCTGCTCGATCAGGGAACGTGCAGCGTGCAAAAAGCGGCCATGACCAAACTCTTTACTTCGGAGATGGCCACCAAGGCCTGTATGGAAGCTATTCAGATTCTCGGCGGCTATGGCTATCTTCGCGACTATAACGTGGAGCGATATATGCGCGATGCCAAGCTTTGTGAAATCGGTGAAGGCACCAGTGAAGTAATGCGGATTCTTATCGCGAAGGACGTAGGCCTATGAGCCCGAATGGCACCGAATTACGGACAGTACCACACCCTTTGGCCGCGCGTGCCAAGGGGGTGATACATGAGTAATCCCGAGGCCACACTACGGGAACGATCAGAATCTATCGTTGCCCAGGAAGCGCAGATTCGCGAAGGGGGGGGCGCCCGTGGACGACAACGTCAGCATAGTCTCGGGCGGCTTGTGGCACGGGAACGGATTGACCTGCTCCTCGATGCCCCAGAGACCTTTCTGGAAATCGGGCTCTGGGCCGCCTATGAAATGTATCCGGAGGCGGGCAACATCGCAGCGGCCGGCGTCGTGGCGGGCGTGGGGCTGATCCACAATCGCCCCTGCATGATTATCGCCAACGATGCCACCGTGAAAGCCGGCGCTTTTTTTCCGCAGACCTGTAAGAAGCTGCTCCGCGCCCAGCGTATTGCCTTTGAGAACGCCCTGCCCATCATCTATCTCGTGGATTCCTCCGGCGTCTTTTTGCCCATGCAGGATGAGATTTTTCCCGACGAAGACGATTTTGGCCGTATCTTCCGGAATAACGCCGTCATGTCTGCTTCCGGCCTTCCCCAATACGCTGCAATCATGGGGAATTGTATTGCGGGTGGAGCCTACTTGCCCGTTTTGTGTGACAAAATCCTGATGACCGAAGGCAGCGGCCTCTATCTCGCTGGGCCTGCGTTGGTGAAAGCGGCTATTGGGCAGACGGCGGACCCGGAGGAGTTGGGTGGTGCGACGATGCACGCGACCATCAGCGGTACCGTCGATTTTAAAGAGCCCAACGACGAGGCCTGCCTGGCACGTATCCGGAATCTCGTGGACCTCCTCCCCGAAGCGAGATGGGGCTGGCGTGACAATGGCGGGGGCCATCGTGCCGGCTCCGATCCCGAGGGACTCTATGACCTTGTTGATCCCCTCGGCCGAAAAGAATATGACGGCCGGGCACTCATCGCGACCATTGTCGATGCGGGCTCGGTGAATGAATACAAGGCCGACTATGGACAAACCCTTATCACCACCTATGCAAAGATCGGTGGTTTTCCCGTTGGCATTGTGGCCAATCAGCGTAAGCGTTGTGAGACGGCAACGGGCGAAGTTCAGATTGGTGGCGTAATCTATGCGGACAGCGCCGATAAGGCCGCACGCTTTGTGATGGACTGCAATCACACCGGCCTCCCGTTGATCTTTTTACAAGACGTGGTGGGCTTTATGGTGGGCCGTGATTCGGAACAGGCGGGCGTCATACGGAGTGGTGCGAAACTCGTGAATGCCCTCAGTAACGCCGTGGTGCCCAAAATTACGGTGGTGGTCGGCGGCAGCTTCGGTGCGGGGAACTATGCCCTCTGTGGGAAGGCCTACGACCCACGCTTTATTTTTGCCTGGCCCAATGCGCAATATGCGGTCATGGGAGCGGCGCAGGCCTCCGGTGTGATATTCAGCATCAACAAACGCGCGGCTGAAGCCAAGGCTGCCGCGTCGGGCGAAGCCCTCGATCACGACGCGCTGGAATGCCTCCGCGAAGACGTGCACGCGGAGTATACGCGGACAACCGACATCCGCTATGGTGCCGCCCGGGGCTGGGTCGACGGAATTATTGCACCCCACGAGACGCGAGAAATACTCACCACCTGCCTCGGCCTCGTAGCCCGGGAAACGCCGAAGAGTACCTACAAGACGGGCGTAATCCAGACCTGAAAACCGGGTGCGTTGTGTAGGAGTTGTCTGGTCGACGGAAGAAAGACCGACTACAGAAGGAACGTGATCCATGTCTCGTATCATTACGATTGGTAACGCTCAGGGATTTTGGGGCGATAGTATCGATGCGCCGGCACGGCTGCTGCAGCAACAGCCCGATCTGGAGTATCTGACCTTGGATTACCTGGCAGAGGTGTCCCTCAGTATTCTGGCGTTGCAGCAGTCCAGAGACCCGACCGCGGGATTCGCGCGGGATTTTCTGCGTGTCCTGGAGCAAATTATACCCTTGTGGCAAGCTGGCAACCAGACGCGAATCGTGTGCAATGCCGGGGGACTCAATCCGGTGGGTTGTGCCGAGGCCTGCGCAAAATTGTTGAAGGAAGCAGGCGTCTCAAAGCGGATCGGCGTGGTTACGGGTGACGACGTGCTTTCCGACATCCAGGGTGATCCGGACAATGCCAACTTCCGCAACTGGGAGACGGGGGAGCCCATTAAAACGGTGCTTGACTCTCTCGTTACGGCGAATGCGTATATTGGGGCATCACCGGTCGCCGAAGCGCTTGCCTTGGGCGCGGACATTGTTATCACGGGGCGGGTTGCCGACCCAAGTCTTGCGGTGGGCATCGCCCAGCACGAGTTTGGGTGGTCCACGACCGACTACGATCGACTGGCCGCAGCAACCATCGGCGGGCATCTTCTGGAATGTGGGACCCAGGTTTGTGGCGGTATTTCCACGGGATGGCTCGATCTTCCAGACCCCGCCAACATGGGATTCCCCTATATAGAGCTTGGCGACGATGGCAGCCTGATTGTAACCAAACCCGTAGGGACCGGGGGCGCCGTGACGGAATGGACCGTTAAGGAACAGCTTCTCTATGAGATTGGCGATCCAAAAAATTATTTGAGCCCCGATTGTCGGGTGAATTTTACGACACTGCACGTAGACGACCTGGGTAGCGACCGTGTTCGGGTAAGCGGTGCTACCGGAACTAAACCCACGGACACCTACAAGGTGAGTGCAACTCACCGAGACGGATATTGGGCCCAGGGAACCTTGACCCTCTTTGGCCGCGACGCTATAGCCAAAGCTGAGCGCTGTGGGGAGATTGTGTTCGAGCGTTTGCGCCAGGCGGGCTATGAGTTTCCACGGAGTAATGTGGAATGCCTGGGGGCCAATGCCGTTGCGGCAGGCGTACTGGAGCCGACTAGTGCGCTCGAGACGGTGCTCCGTGTGAGCGTGGCCCACGAAGACAAGGCCGCCGTCGAACGTTTTGCCAAAGAGCTCGCGCCCCTGGTAACCAGTGGGCCCCAAGGCACGACAGGCTACGCGGGGGGACGTCCGAAGCCGACGCCGGTCTTTGGCTATTGGCCCTGCCTGATTGCGCGGGAACAGGTAATTCCGAAGGTGATGATCTTGTAGCGAAGAAATCTCCGAGACGGAATAATCTGAAAGGTAGTTAGTGGACATGATTTACATGATTGACAGGATGAATTTTTGTTTAGATTTAATTGGTCGCTTTTGTGAAGCTGATTTGCCGATCGGGTGAACGTAGAAGTCGCGTTGAGCGTATTTGTGTTCATCTTGTAAATCCTGTAAATCCTGTCCAATAAAAGTATTGGCTTTTTGTTCATTTCGAGTTAATATGGCGTTCGAAACAAGATTAGCAGGGTAGATAAGGGATCTTTTGAACGTTGATTACGCGGAGAGAGGGGATTTTCAAAATGACTGAACAAAAAATGAATGCGTTGACCGAAAAAGTAATTGGCTGTGCGTACGCAGTGCACAATGAGCTGGGTACAGGGTTTCTTGAAAAAGCCTACGAAAATTCGCTGTCGATAGAGCTGCAAGAGCAGGGCATCGCGAGCATACAGCAGGTGGCCATGCCTGTGTATTACAAGGGAGCCCTTGTCGGTGAGTACTTCGCCGATCTGTTGGTAGCAGACACGTTGGTTTTTGAGCTCAAAGCGGTGCAGGAGATCTCTAAAATTCACGAAGTTCAGTTGGTGAATTATCTGTGTGCGACAGGAAAAGATGTGGGCTTGTTGATTAATTTTGGCGAGTCTGTTCAGGTACGACGAAAGTATCGCGTTTTCCGGAGATAGGTGCAAGACAGAGTTCCAACTTGTCAAACGTGTAAATCATGTCCTGTCTCCGAGTGGTTGAGCGACTCAAGAGGGAGGGGAGACCTTGTAAAGGACTTCTTGCTTTTTGTGCCTTTGAGAACGTTCTTAGACAGGATTAACATGATTAACAGGATGTTTTTGAAGTTGGTAATATCAATCGCCTGCTGCAGTTCGCTTGAACCATGCGGAAGAGTTTTGTGCATTTGCAAGGGATATTTAGACTGTTCGCCCCATCCTGTAAATCCTGTCAATCATGTCCAATAGTTGAGTGAGTGGTTGGCTCTGGATGACGTGGTAGCCTTGTGAGCGCGGGCCGAAGTTAAAAATCTTTGGGGCTTGCCAATATGAGACAGGATTAACAGGATTGCTTTTGAGGTTGGCGAGTACAAATTGCCATTGGTAAATTGGTTGCGCTACGGTGAACTCTGGAAGTCCTGCTCAAGAGGAAAGGATAGTATGAGTCCAATGCATCTTTACGACATTGCGAATGCCCGAAGTGGCGACAAGGGCCGGGGTGCCAATATTGGCGTTCTCGCCCACAGTGACGGAGACTATGCGTTTCTCGTGGAACACCTCAGCGCGGCACGGGTCCAGGAATATTTTCACGCCATGAATCCGGGCGAAGTGGTGCGCTACGAACTGCCCAATCTCAACGCACTCAATTTCGTGTTGCCCACAATTCTCGACGGCGGCGGAAGTCGAAGTCTCCGAATTGATGCCCAGGGGAAAGCGCTGGGCCAGATACTCCTCGAGATGGAACTGACGAACAACCGTTCACTACGGGCGAACTAGGTCAGGACGAATGAACAAGGATCGCCCCTGTTTATAGGGGTTTTGTGGTATACTTCACGTTGTGCGAGGTAGTGTCAATTATGGCGTACAACGAGGAGTAAAGTCTATGCGTTCCCTATTTGCGTGTTTTTTCCACAGTAGCGATTGCCGCGAGTTTTCTGGCCCTTTCGGGATGTCCCATTCTTACGACACCGCAAGTCGGGGAAGGAAAGGCGATAACCCTCATCACCGCAGGGGGAAATGCGAAGCAAGGCGGTGGGCCGGTGGCATTGGAAGAAATAAAAAGTCTCGAACTCACTATCACGGAAATTAACCTGGACTATGCGGGAAATTCCTCAGGTGGCGGTGAGGGCGAAGGGGAAGGAGAGGGTGAGGGTGAGGGTGAGGGTGAGGGTGAGGG